>JAYVFW010000185.1:0-15698 GCA_043772715.1 Phormidesmis sp.
GCATCAATGTCGCGATCGTAATAATCATTGAGAATCTGCGTGTAGCCTGTTAATAAAGGCCCTGCCAGCAGCATACAAGCGGCTGAAATCAGCACATTCTCTAAAGTCCAGGTGTAGTTGCCCGACGAGGCTGCACCGCAGATGATTCCCCACATTAGCGGAATCCAGGTGATCGGCTTCATCAACTGCAATCGAATCTTCGTCATCGAAGCCCCTTTTACGTCGGCTCCTTTCATGCCGAGGAGTTGACGAGTTTTGGCATTGCGATCCGATTCACGAAGCTCTGAAGAATCGCCCGTCGCTTCAATCTCAGGAGTGGAGTCAGACATAGCAAAGATTACGAGGAGGTCTAAAACGAAATAATCAGATAGCCGTCTTGAAACTTAGCACCTTTAACGGGTTGTCCCCGCAGTTGCGGCGGCAGATCGACATTACGCCGCTGGTCGCCCGCTTCGATCGTGATTTCAGGACCCGATTGCGTCAGCTTGACTTGCTTTTTATCAAACCCTGGTAGAAAAAGCGAAACTTTGCGCTCAGAGACGTTAACGGCGATCGGACGTGGAGCCTGACCTGCCTGATCTTGGAAGTTTGGCAAACTCTCCATTAAGGGCTGCCAGTCGTTGATCGATTGGATCGGAATCGTCGTCACCAAAAGCGGATTAAAGGCAGTCGTTACCTCATCGGCTCCAGATGCTCGGTTCAAAATTACACCGCCTACCGTCAATCCAATTTGTTGAGCGCTGCCCCAGAGATATTGAGCCGTGGCGATCGCCCCCGGATCGTTAGTGGTCACTAAATAAGCCGCCATGCGCTGCGGATTAGTGACCACCTGCTTACCCTGCTCTAGCAAATCATTCACCTCACCCGTAGGTTGAGCAAAGTTGTCGCCCACAAAGCTGGCATTCGTTAAAACGGTGCTTGCCGCAAGTTGAATCGCAGGAGATAGCAGTTTGCCCAGATCAGACTCAACAAACAGTTTGCGAAAGCGCCGAATATACCAGCTAATCGTTTCGGGCAATCCCAACATTCGCAGCGTGGCTTGATCGCCCGACCCATCGTAGACGATCGCGTCATATTTGCCGCTGCTGTCATATTCTCGAATGGCATTCAGCGCCAGGGCAGTGTCCATTCCCGGTAAAACGCTCAATTCCTGCCCAAACACTTCCTTAAAGAAAGGCGTACGCAGGTATTGCGCTTCTAGTTTTTTGACTTCTTCCCAACTGCGTTCTAAAAGCGTTGCAGTCTGTAGCTGAACGGCGTATAAGTTGGGGGAAATCTCTTGGGGATCGAGGCTCAAAGCAGTGCCCAGTGCCGCCCCAAACGCCGGACTAGAATCCTGTCCGAGTAGTAAAACTCGCTTGCCCTGATTCGCAAGTTTTTTGGCAGCCGCGATCGCGATCGTCGTTCGCCCCGTGCCACCTTTGCCTAAAAACGTCAAGATAAAAGCCATATTTAACTATTCCGAGCCAACTTAACCGTCAGAGTTTTGAATTTTGAATCAACCTAACTGAAAATTCAAAATTCAAAATTCTTTCATTTCCTCATGTTAGCGACTGCACGGAATTGGGAGCGCTTTAATTAAACAACTCTAGTTCGTCTTCAAAGAACCAGGTGCCTGTGTTGTCTTCAAACTGAACTAACATCCCAACTCCATAACCGTCCACAACTTTAAAGTCGCGGATAGTGCCAGTCTTACCCAGCTTTTTAATGATTTCCTGAGAAACCCGATCGCGCAAACGCCGAACCCGAACTTTTTGACCGATTTCCATTACAACCAGACTGATACAAGCCACTCAAAAGTCTACCAGGATGTTGGATCAGATTAAGAGTTTTGGTAATTCGCCATTTATAAAGAACAAAAGACAGAATGGTAGGATTCAAAAACTATTTCAGGTCTTAGAGGCTCCATGCTGGCTAAAAGAATTTTGCCTTGTCTAGATGTAAAAGCAGGGCGGGTTGTCAAGGGCATAAATTTCGTCGATCTGCGGGATGCCGGAGATCCGGTTGAGTTGGCGCAAGCTTATAACGAGGCAGGCGCTGACGAACTGGTGTTTCTTGATATCACCGCCACCCACGAAGACCGAGAGGTGATCTACGACGTAGTTTATCGAACGGCAGAACAGGTATTCATCCCTCTAACGGTCGGTGGCGGAATTCAAAACTTAGAGACGATCAAAAAATTGTTGCGAGCGGGAGCCGATAAAGTCAGCATTAATTCGGCGGCGGTGCGCGATCCCGACTTTATTAATCGAGCCAGTCAGCGATTCGGCAATCAGTGTATTGTGGTCGCGATCGATGCCCGTCGTCGCCCCGATCCCACCAATCCAGGTTGGGATGTGTTTGTGCGTGGAGGGCGAGAAAACACGAGACTCGACGCAATCGCGTGGGCAAAAGAGGTCGCAGAACGCGGGGCTGGAGAGCTTTTGATCACTAGCATGGATGCCGATGGCACTCAAGCTGGCTATGACTTAGAGCTGACTCGGACGATCGCAGAGCAAGTCCAGATCCCCGTGATTGCATCCGGGGGCGCAGGTAATTGTGAACACATTTATGAAGCGGTCACCGCAGGAAAGGCAGAGGCAGCACTGCTTGCATCTTTATTACATTACGGACAGTTAAGCGTGGCTCAGATTAAGAGCTACTTGAGCGATCGTCAGGTTCCGGTGCGCTTCACATAGAGAAACTCCACGACTGATAAGCGTTTCAAACTATTCGCCAAATTAATAATCTGAACTATTATTGAGATCTAAGGCGCTTAGAAATATTAAAAGGAAGCAACGTTTTATGAGCGTCTGTTACACTGTGTAAAATATGCTAATCATTATTCTCGTGATTGTTATTGCTCTTGTCGCTTGGTCTTTGCAATTAATGCAAGAGGCAGTTGAGCAGCGCGAATTTTCTCTAATGTTGGCAGGTACGCTTGTGGCATCTTCGGCAGCCGCGTTGATGACCGTCTACTTCTTAATGGGCGATTGTGTGGGTCACATGGCGCAGATGTCTCACAACACGTCTGCTTACTATAGTCAGCCCTATGAGTCAGCCACTTGGTCTTTAGATCAAGAAGAGTTAGAAGAGGCTCAAGCTTACTATCGGTAAAGCGGATCAGCATTTTTAGAGTTCTATTTGCTTAATCTCTTCAAATCAGGCACATTCCTTCTGTAGGATCTAGACAGCGATCGCACAATGATAGCAAAACTGATCAGGTGGGTGATGCCCATCTTATTTTTTGTCCTGACTCGCCTCTTCTGCGGTGTTTTCAATCCTGGGTTTCTAGATTCATGAGTTACTACATCTCTCCCCGCTTTATCGATAAGCTTTCGGTTCACATCACTAAAAATTACTTAAACATTCCCAGTGTCAAAGTGCCTTTAATTCTGGGAGTTCACGGACGCAAGGGAGAGGGCAAATCGTTTCAGTGCGAGTTAGTGTTTGAGCGGATGGGGGTCGAAGCCGTTTATATGTCAGCCGGAGAACTAGAAAGCCCTGATGCAGGCGATCCGGCTCGGCTGATTCGGCTGCGCTATCGCGAGGCAGCAGATATTGTCAAAGTGCGCGGCAAAATGGCGGTGTTGATGATCAACGATATCGACGCAGGCGCGGGGCGCGTTGATCAGTTCACTCAATACACGGTGAATACGCAGCTAGTTCACGGCACCTTGATGAATATTGCCGACAATCCAACCAATGTGCAGCTTCCGGGCAGTTATGAAATCGAGCCGATTCAGCGCATTCCGATCATCGTCACAGGCAACGATTTAGGGACGCTCTACGCTCCGTTGACTCGTGACGGACGCATGGAGAAGTTTTTTTGGGAACCCGATCGCGACGATCGCATCGGCATCATCAGCGGCATTTTTGAAGTTGATCATCTCGATCGCCGCGATGTTGAACAACTGGTGGATGCGTTTCCTGACCAGTCGATCGACTTTTATGGAGCGCTGCGATCGCGCCTCTATGATGAACAAGTTCGCAAACTCATTCAGGAAGTCGGCTTAGACCACATCTCAATGCGAGTCGTCAACAGTGCCGAGCGCCCGCCAGAGTTCCGCAAACCTGATTTTTCGCTGTCACACCTTTTAGAACTGGGGCAGTTGATGGTCGGTGAGCAGCAGCGATTAACAGAGATGCGGTTAGTCGATGAATATAATCGCGTCATTGGCAATCGCAAGCTGGGCGAAGTCAACATGATGCCGTCTGCCCCAACCCCTGCCAAATTAAACGGACATACGCCGCCAGCGACCAGCAGCTATAGCGGTCAGCCTTCTAGCACGCACCTCAACCCAGAAATGGTGAGCGAACTCAATCGCATTTTGGGACACGGACACCGCTTAGGCATTGAGTTTGTAGACGATCGGCGGTTTCGCAACAATTCCTGGAGTTGCTACGGCACTTTTGAAGGGAATGGAGCCGACGCGATCGCGGCATTAGAGTCCTGCCTTGCTGAACATTCACGAGACTATGTGCGGCTTGTGGGCGTTGACTCGCGCGATCGTCGCCGAGTGATCGAAACCATCATTCATCGTCCTGATGGCAAACCTGCTTGATCGTAAATTTAACGTCAGTTCGACGAGTTTTTTCGCTTCGTTGTTAGTGGCTTCTGCCCCCTAAATCCCCCAGAATGGGGGATTTAGGGGGCGAAGATCTCAGCCATGACGAATCAAGAGATTTGATGACAAGGTGGACAGGTTATTTAATCCACGATCTTTAGGGTTGCTGCGTCCCGATCGCCAGCTGCAACCCTGGAATCGATCGCAGCCGATCCATCACAGTAATCACCTGTCCGTGACTGACCCGCCGATCCGCATCAATTACCACTAAAATCTGGCGATTCTTGCCTTTTAATCCCTGAACCTGATTTTCTAAACGGCTGAGTTGAATCGGTTTGCGATTGAGGGAAAGTTTGCCACTTTGGTCGATCGTCACCGTCGCCTGAGTCGATTTTTGCGCCTCAGCTGTCGCTGCGCTGGGAAGGTTAACGGGCAACCCTTGAGAGCGCGTCAAGAACAGCGTAGACATAATAAAAAACGTCAGCAGCGCAAAGATCACATCAATCATCGGCACGATATTAATCTGAGGCGGCAGCTCAGGTTCTTCAGGTAGACGCATAGGAACTTTCCCCCTTTTCGTGGCGGCGGCGATACAGCAGTTCTAACTGTCCACCATACTCTTGAATCAGAGCGATCTGCCGAATATATAACCCTCGAAACGTGTTGGCGAAAAGCAGAGTCACGATCGCCACCACCAATCCCGATGCGGTCGAAATCAATGCCTCACTGATACCACCCGTCACGTTGGTGGTATTGGTGCCGCCGACATCCCCTAACTGCAACGAAGCAAACGATGTAATCAACCCCAGAATGGTGCCCAACAGCCCTAACAGCGGTGCAAGGCTAATAATGGTTTCAAAAACGGTGTTGAATCGCTTTAGGAGTGGAATTTCTGCTTGGGCAGCACTTTCTAACGCTAGCCGAAACTCTTCTGAGGTCGCTTCTTCTAACTCTAAGGCAGCCATAAAAATGCGGGCAACGGGCAAATCAGAATTTTGCTCTAACATCAAAAAAGCGGCTCTCGGACTGCGTTTATAAAGCACCAGCGTTTCTCGAAGCACCCGATCGTGACGCTTTCTAACTTTCACCCAAAAGATAATTCGTTCCAAAATTAGCGCGACTGCCAGGATCGAAAACCCAAGCAGGGGAACCATGACCACGCCGCCAGCCGCAAACCAGTTATTAGACCCCATTGATCGTTTAGCCATTTGAAGAGTCACGAGGGTTCATTTTAGTGCTTCGTTGGCTTCATCGCTACAATTTTCAGGGATGGCACAAAGATTTAGGCGACGTTAGGAAAGCGCTCAATCTGAGCGTAGCCACTAAAAATTAGGTGGTTTCCCTGGGTTTCGAGACGATTAATGCGTAGCAGCACGCCATCAAGGTCAAAGCGATCGAGATCAACCATATTGTCAAGAATCTCAGCAAATGCCATTGTCAACACTTCTGAAATGCTGCGTAACTCTTCTGGCACCGCTTCTGGCTCAAACTGAGGATTTTGAAAGGCAACGCGCCGCCGCCGCTCGATCGCTAGTGTCGCTGTCATGCTGACGGGTAAGGTGCTGTTTGGCAGCAAGGCTTTTGCAAAAATCTGAATTCTGTTTTCGGGTAAAAGCTTGAGTGCAATCTCTGAAAATGAGACAGGTTCGCCCCCCGACAGATTCATCAGCGCGGGTTCGGTCACATTTTGCAGCTTCTTGACGACTAGCTCAGACTTAAACGCCTCGTTGATGCCTGCCTCGGTGAGCGTAATTTGAGCGATCGCTTGAGTCGGTTGCTTAAGCCGAATTTTGCCACTGAGAACTGAGCCGAAGTCGAGCGCGACGGCATCGGTTTCAAATCGCATCTCTTCGACCCAAAAATCTTTGCGAATTAACAGTCCGCATCCGCCCATCTTGAAGCTGTCGAGACTGCCCTGCAACAGCTTACTAGAAGGAGAACAACGAATCGAAACCTCAACAGATTCGCTCTTTGAAAACAAGCGACGAATGGATTCACTCGCAACCTTGTTTAGCATCCGTTCGCCAAAGTCGGTGCCCGGAGCATTTTTTAGATTTGTGAAGCCATTGAGCATAATTCTATTTGCAACGGTTCTTTACTAGTTTGTAACAGATTGTAAAGAGTTGTCAATTCTTGACTCGATCGACTTCTACTAAAAAAGGTAGAAACTAGAGATGGTTAAACTTCAATAAAGCAGGCGTGAGCGGTGTAGCTGCTGGTGAACTGATTGTAACGTTTACTTCTTACTCCAAGCGTCCAATTGCCATTTTGGAACATAAAACCTATTTATACTTTGTAACAAGCTGTCTTATTGCCCATAGTACGCATGAAGATCATTCTTCAGCCAGACGTTGAGGCATTACAAGTGCGATTGGGTTGGATAGTTAGCTTCTAAACCTGCTGCTCATAATCGTCATGGCTAAATTCATAGCGATCGCCGCTCTATTATGGTTACTCGTCCTGCCGTTACAGGCGTGTTCTCCTGCTCAAGCACAAGCCGGACTCGATTCGCGGGTTTCAAGACTGGAGACTGAGCTACTGGGCGTTCAAAACCGACTCAATCAGATAGAGGCGAGCCGCTCAAGGCAGGGGGGTTCTGTCCCTGCGCCGATCGTGTCTTCTGGCAGCCGTGGAGATAGACGAGTCCTTTCGGCTGATCCTCAATTCGATCGGTTAGCGACTCTGGTCATCGAACTCAAAGAAAGAGTTACAGCTTTAGAAACCCGCCTTAATCGAACAGATCGCCGCTAGGGAGACGCGAATTTTTTGGTCAACTGAGCAAGTTGCTCAGATCTTCGTATCTCACGTACCCAAAACATTTCCGGGGGTTCCATAGACTTTTCTTTAGAAGTGGGTTCAAAAAAGCCGTATCTTTAGCAATTGAGATCCTTGGCAGTGCCTTCTTAACCCCCGGCAACAAAAAATTGTTATGAGAAAACTTCTACAGGCTCTTATCATCTCGGCTTTAGGAATCGCTGCCCTCATTTTGACGGTTAATTCTGGAAACGCTCAACTGGTCGAGGGTCAGAAAAGTAGGCTTCCTAGCTTTGCGATTCTCAGCTTGCAACCCCAAACAGCCAGCGATTCTAGTCCTGCTTTGTCTTCTGCTTGTGCCCTTAAGCCCGTTCCCAAAGAGAACAAATCAAAGTCGATCGTTGCCGCTGTGCGTGATCCGATTCCCTTGAGTCGATTTAGACAAGATCCCAATCTTGCTGACCCAGCAAAAGAAACCCTAGGCAAGGCAGCGTCGAATTATAGACCCAGAGAAGAAGTTGCACTCGCTCACCCAACCAATTTTGGGAGACGATTTATGCAGGATCTCTACGACAAACCAACCAATAACGCAGCGATCGTTGTTCTTCATGAAACCGTCGGATCTGCTCAATCTACGATCGGTCTTTTTCAAACCCCTCACCCTAACGATAATGATCAAGTTAGCTACCATACGCTGATTGCCCTAGATGGCACGATCGTTTATCTGGTGCCGCCAGACAGACGAGCCTTCGGAGCCGGAGACTCCATTTTTGTAGGTGGCACGGGTCAAGAAGCCGTTCAGACAAATCCAGACTTTCCTCCATCTGTTAACAACTTTGCTTACCACATTTCTTTGGTCACTCCGTCGGATGGACGCAATAATGCAAATCGACATAGTGGCTATACCCGCGCCCAATATCAATCACTGGCGTGGTTAGTGGCAAAAACAGGCGTGCCCGAATCGCGAATTACCACTCACCGATCGGTGGATCGATCGCGTCAACGCAAAGACCCCAGAAGTTTTGATGGCGAATATTTCTTGCGTCTGTTGAGTTCATATCCTAAAACTCAGGAGATCTCAACTCAATGTTCAACGCCTGCTGTTTTAACCGAATAAATGACAGAAGGGAGAAGAGAATTGCTTCCCCTCTCCCTTTATAACCAGTCAGCCTGAAATAACAGGACTTACGCAAACCTCGGAGGTTTTAATCAAGAATCAAGCATCGTGACCAACAGAGTGGCTTAAACCCTCCGAGGTTTTGGTCAATGATTCGTCAAGGCTCTAACTACAGGTTCACGGTGACTTCTACCCAATCAATCCCTTGACCGAGATTTTGGTTGTCTTCTGGGTTGATATCAGTCACGCCATCATTCGTGTTTTGAATCATGCCAATGTAAACCGTTTGTTTCCCAGACGGACTTGCCCAACCACTCCAATTGGCGGGGGGAAGATTAAAGCTAGTGGTTTGAGGCGTTGAGCTACTCTTACCAGCAATGCCAACAATGCTGGGTTGGGCAAGCGTGTAGGCAGTAGTGCTACTCTTGCTGAAGACAGGAGTTGTAGACAGATAAAAGCCAACCTGAATCTGTGTATCGGTCGGAGTTGCGTTAAATGCGTCCTTGAACCCGTTGTTTTCAGTCACAAACGTTGCACTCACCGTTTCCGCGGCAGCAAAGGTTGTTTTGTTGACGGTCAGACTCTTGCCTCTCAGGTTAGTGGTCGGAATCTGTTGAACATCCAGAGTCAGAACACTCACGTTATTGGTTTCATTGGTTTCGGCGATCGCGTTACTGGGGTCAATAACCGCAAGCAGATAGTAAGGTCCATCCACTACCCAAAAAACGTTTCTCCAGTCAGGTAGCTTCAACGTTAGAGGCGCTACAGGGCTAGCCTGATTTGCCTGAAGGTTAAAGATCTGGTCAGGAGCGACTTGGTAGTCTGGCACAGCACCAGCAAGGCTAAAGGTCTGATCTCTTGAGATGTAGAAAGAAACTTTGACGTTGGGGGTAACGATCGTTCCGTCATTCTTGACGCTGTAGTTAGCCGATATGGTAGTAATCGGGCTGTCAGTTTCACTCGCTCCGAGAGTCAATAAAACTCGACCAGGACCTGTAAAGCCATTGCCGACCAGTTCCGTAACTTGTGGCTTGCCTTCAACGTTTAGCCGATAGTTAACATTGTCAAGATCACTAGAGACTTTGATGTAGTAATCTCCAGGTTCTAGAATTGCATCGGGCTTCGCATAATCTAAGACCTCGATCGAGGCGGTGCCATTAGCGACTGCCTTATAAAGTTGGAAATTGACCGATTTAAGGGGCTGACCTGCTAAATCAGTTGCAGACAAAACCAGGTTAGACCTGAAGGCAAAATTGAATTTGAAGTAATCGGGCACATCAGAACTGATTGAGTCAGTGTAAGCTCCAGCCGTATTGAGAGTGCCAATATTAAAAGCAGAAAGTTCTGCCTTGCCCCCAATGCTTTGGGTGACAGACTGAAGCCGTCGTCGCTGAATGCCATCAAGTTGGTCATCGATAGAGCGCTGGGGAAGAAAAGCTGTCTCTAAAATGCTTGTGCCGTTCATCAGCAAAATAGTCACTTTACCCGAGGTTGGATCGCGTAGAAGCACATCGGCTTTGCCATCGTTGTTAAAGTCAGCAAGCCGCTCAACATTGACTTGAGATGGAAGAGTATGACGCAGGAAGTCAGCTCCCGAGGGCGCAATTTTAGTGCCATCCAACAACCAGACGGCAAGCTGCTCAGTCTGATTATTGCGCCAAAGAAGATCGTCTGCTTTGTTGCCGTCAAAGTCACCCACTTGAGCAGTCCATTCAAGCGGAACACTTGGAAGAAACGCGGCTCCCCCAGTCTCAATTTGGGTTCCATCCATCAACCAAACAGCAGCTTCTCCAGTCTGAGTGTTGCGCCAAAGGATATCTGATTTTCCGTCTTTGTTAAAGTCACCTAACTGCGACTTCCAGCTATCTGGAACGTTCGGAAGAAATGCGGCTCCTCCCGGCGCAATTTGGGTTCCATCCATCAACCAAACGGCAACTTCTCCAGTCTGAGGGTTGCGCCAAAGGATATCTTTTTCCCCGTCTTTACCGTTAAAGTCGCCTAAAGTCGGGTTCCAACTACTAGGAACTCCAGGCAGAAATGCCCCACTGCTAGTCCCCAAACCTGTGCTTTTTGTGAGCCAAATAGCCGTTTCACCAGTTTGCTTATTGCGCCAGAAGATGTCAGCACGATCGTCGTTGTTAAAATCTGCCAGGGTTGATTGCCAACTTTCAGGCACTTTATGGGGAGATGTAGCACCCTCCAAAAGGGTGTTACCCTGCATTAGCCAATAAGCGATCGTGCCGTCTTTTTGGTTTCGCCACAGAATGTCGTCTTCGCCGTCCCCATTCAAGTCACCAAACTGGCTTTGCCAATCGGTCGAAAGACTGATCGGAGTAGTGCCTGATTTGATCGGGTCACTAGATTGCACAACTTTGCCATCTGTCTGCACAACCGAAAAACTGCCATCTGACCTGCTGCGCCAAACCAAATTATTGAGCGTTGCATCTGTGCTGACAGACAGGTTTAACTTGTAGTTAGCCGCGATCACGTTAACATCGCTGGAGTCTAACTCCGCCTGGATGTAATAAGTCCCAGGAGCCAGGGTGGCTGAGAGTGCTTCTGAAAGCTGTTTAGAGTTGTTTGTGGCGTTTGGAGTGATCTCAGATTGTGTGCCGTCAAAAAGATGGAGACGGGCATTCCCAGTCAGTTCGGTTAGCGTAACGCTGGTGCTGCTGCTACCGTTGAGCGTGAATTGGTAAAAATCGGTTTTATCACTTGCGTTCAGTAACCCTAAAAGAGGAGGTGTCCCAATCAGGTTTGTGATTGGAGTCGCTGTAGCAAAGATGTTGTTGTCGGTAGGCGGCATGGGTAGACTCTCTATGAGCTAATGACGATTTCGATCAAAATAGATTCTTTAGCGTTCCCAAATTCGGGCTGAAAATTAAGTCAGAGCAGAATTTGAGCGGTGACAGGATGAGATAGATTGAAATAATCTGTACAGTTTGTTGGGCTTTGAGTCTAAATTTATACAACAACAGCAAAATTTACGTCAGGATTGCTACTGAGATTATTGCCTTAGCAGAAAGCTCATATCAGTTATTTCTCTCATCAACTTTGTAAGCAATCGTCCGTTACAAGAGCTACTGCCTGAGTTGACACTAAAATTCGATTCCCGCTTGTGCCTTGACACCCTGCTCTCTAAACGGATGTTTAACCAACGTCATTTCTGTTACAAGATCTGCTCGCTCAATCAGGGCAGGAAGCGCACCTCGACCCGTCAATATGACATGGGAGTCTTCCGTCTTTTCTGATAATCCAGCGATGACAGCTTCAATGGTCAAGTAACCCAGCTTCAAAGCGATATTAATTTCGTCTAGCAGCACCAGTTTGAAGTCAGGGTCTTTGATAAATGCCAGCGCTGTCTCCCAGGCTTGAGTCGCTTTGAGAATGTCACGATCGCGATCTTGAGTCTCCCAAGTAAAGCCTTCACCCAGGGCATGAAATTCAAGCTGGTTGCCCCAAGGCTCAAACGCTGCTTTCTCAGCAGGTTCCCATGCGCCCTTGATAAACTGCACGATCGCGACCTTGTAGCCGTGACCCAGCGATCGCAGCACCATTCCTAGAGCCGCCGTGGTTTTGCCTTTACCATTGCCCGTGTGAACGATGATCAGTCCCTTTTCGGAAGTCATATTTGCGAGACGCTGATCCTGCACTTCTTTACGTCGCTGCATCTTTTTGCGATGCTGATCTGCTCCTGGTGACCGTGCAGTTGGGTCAAGTTCAGGAGATAAATCTGAGTTCATCGGAAGCTGAGAGTCAAGAGTCATGAGACACCAGAGTGAGATTTGAGAGGAAAGTCACAAGCCAACTACTCCTAGCCTACCAACAGAGGGACTTCACCTTGTGAGTAAATGCGATCTCAGTATTTTGGACGATCATCATCTTCAAAGATAAATGGTAGTATTAAAACGTTCGTGTCTAAAAGGTTGCGTAAAGACCATTGAAATTTTTCTCTTTGGCTAGATACCCTTGGCGACCCCTGTGGTATCTCGAAATGAAGTTAAAGCGGAAGCGGCAATGCGACCCTGCACTTTCGTGGGTCGATGGCTGCGAAGCTCCCAGTATGAATTGACCGATCTGTAACTCAAGGTTTGCGCCTGTCGTTGACTCTAGTATCCAAAAGCATGGCTGCTCTCAACGCTGACCCAAACTGGATCGGTCAAGTTCTCTTTTAGGGGAATTCTTTAAATTAACGGCTGAGGTGCCTTGCTGCTAACCATTACGCGGCGCAGGACGAACTTGTACCTGGTTTTGCAAAAGTTTTAGCCTTTGCAAGTTTCGCGTAGCTACTGATTAGAGTCAGTCTAGGTCAGTGTCCTCAGTTCCTGAAAGCCCCTTACCTGAGGGCGCAGAGTCTTTTTTGCCTTCTGGCACAACTCACTAAAAACTTCAGTCCGGTGTCGGGCTGTTCCTCGCTGTTTAGCCCTCACTTTATGCTTCTTAGCCTTTTCGGAGTAAAAAAATGTCCAAACTTCTCAGTCAAAAAATCACACCCTCCCCCATGCCCGCAGAGATCAGCATTGTTGACCTGATTGATGGTTACTTTACAGCTTATAACTCTGCGCGGCTGCGGGAGATTTGTCATCTTCTTAGCCGTGAGGTGATGAAAGAGGGGGTCACAGTCGGACTCAGCTTGTCAGGCGCAATGACCCCAGCAGGGCTAGGAGTCTCTGTAATAGCCCCTCTGATGCGAAACGGATTCATTGATTGGATCATCAGCACAGGCGCTAACCTCTACCACGATATGCACTATGGATTGGGACTCGATCTCTACGCCAGTAGCCCATTTTTAGATGATGTGAAACTGCGGCAAGAAGGTCGCATTCGCATTTATGACATCATTTTTGACTATGATGTGCTGCTGGGAACAGATGCCTTCATCCGACAAATTCTCAAAGCAGAACCGTTTCAGAAGCGCATGGGCACGGCTGAGTTTCACTATCTACTCGGTCACTATGTGTCTGAAGTGGAGCGGAAACTGGGCGTAAAGCATCCTTCTTTGCTCGCAACGGCCTATGAGTGTGGCGTTCCGATTTACACGTCTTCGCCGGGAGATAGCTCGATCGGTATGAACGTGGCAGCGATGGCGCTAGAAGGCTCAAAGCTAGTCATCGACCCGATGCTAGACGTAAATGAAACCGCCGCGATCGTTTATTCTGCGCGCGAGTCTGGCATTCCAGACGTAGAAGGCAAGAGCGCTGCGCTAATCATCGGCGGCGGCAGTCCTAAAAACTTCTTGCTGCAAACTCAACCGCAACTGCACGAAGTTTTGGGTTTAGAAGAGCGGGGACACGATTACTTTATTCAAGTCACCGATGCTCGTCCTGACACTGGCGGTCTTTCGGGTGCAACTCCCAATGAAGCGGTCAGTTGGGGCAAGGTTGACCCCGAAGAGTTGCCCAATACGGTTGTCTGCTATACCGACAGCACGATCGCGCTGCCCATCCTAACGGCTTATGTGATCAACCAGTGTGAGCCTCGCCCGTTAAAGCGGTTATACGATCGGCGCGACGAACTGCTGGCAAAGCTGAAGGCGGATTATGAAGCGGCTAAACTACAGCCTTCCCACCCCGCCCCGGAGCCAGTTTCAGTTGGGGCAGTGACGAAGCAGCCTGTTGCTACCTATCCCTGCGGAACTCCCATTCGCAATAGCCGTCATTGAGATAGCTTAAAAATCTTTTCTGAAGGGTGAGTTATCTCACCCTTTTTTGTAGCCTTATTGAGGAGGGATTGAAGAATCTGGGGTTGGAGCAGATTGCTGAGGAGCAATAGGATATTGACCTGGCACCTGACTAGGATTGGTTGGCTGTAAGTTGGGGCTAGTGGGCGAAATCGGATTGAGAGAAGGTTGAGGATTGAGGGGATCGATCGTCGGGGCAGGAGTCGTTAACCCCGGCGTTGAAGGAGTCTGACCGGGGATCGCGGGACTCTGATTTGGCGATGGGCTGGCTTGAGGAGCAGTTTCGAGGGCAACGCGATCGCCCCCGACTGCCCGTAATACATCCAAAACCTGAATCACATCATTGTAGAAAGAGGTTTGGGAAGCACTCAAAACGAGTAACCCTTGTGGGTTCTGCTGGTGATAATTTTGCAGAACTTGATAAAGCTGAACTCGATCGACGGGTTGATTTTTAATTGAGGTCAGCCCAGTAGAGTCAATGTTGACCACCAACGATTCCTGAGTTTGGGGTGTGCCTGTGCTGGCTGTGGGCAAATCTAAATTAATGCCTTCTCGACGGGTTAGCTGCAAAGCTGCCAAGATGAAAAAGGTCAGAATGCAAAAGATCACGTCGATCAAAGGAATAATTTGAATTTGTGCCTCATCTTGGGAAGAGTCGAGATTAATCTTCATGAGCAGAAGGGTGAAGGGTGAAGCAGTCAAGAATTATGGACAAACCCTAGAACTTTCTAGCGGTTGCTGTCTTGCCAGTTTTGTCTATAGAGCAGTTCTAACTCGTTGCCTGCTCGGCGAAATATTTTTGCCTGATTGAAAACTAGAGCTTGAAAAATGCGGTAGAAGGCGACGCTAAAAACAGCCACGACTAGACCTGTTGCAGTACTAATCAGCGCTTCACCGATGCCCGTTGTTACCCCGGCAGTCGATGCACCTCCAATGTCGCCGAGGCGAATCGATCGCAATGACATAATTAAACCAATTACCGTTCCTAATAACCCCAATAAGGGAGCTAGCGCAATCACGGCTTCTAAGATTTTGTCACCTCGCCGCATTGACACAATCTCTTCGTCAGCCGCTGATTCTAGCGCCAAACGAAACGATTCGGGATCAGGCTTTTCCAAGCGAAGAGCGGCGTAGAGAAACCTGCCGATCGGTTGGTCATAGGCTTGCCGAGAAATCTCGCCTGCCATCTGCCAATCTTTGCGAGAGGCATCCAGAATCCGGTTGACCGTTTCTTTCTCTTTATTGAGCACGTTAAACCAAAACCACGATCGCTCAATAATTGCACTCAACGCCAAGATCGAGAGCAGCAATAGCGGCAGCATCGTTACGCCGCCTTTTTGAAATAGTTCTACGATGTTCATCGTTTGCCCTTCCTTCTAGTCGTGCCCACAGCAAATCATGGCTTCTAGCCTCTCACTAATCTGAGGCATTTTAATTCTAGAGACTTCGTTGCTTCTTGTTAACGTCAGTTCGATAGCAGTAGTTCGCTTCGGTGATGAATTCGGAAAGCCTCCTAAATCCCCCATTCTGGGGGACTTTGAACCGGAGATTTTGGCTTGAAGTCCCCCAGAATGGGGGATTTAGGGGGCAGAAGCCGCTG
>JAYVFW010000186.1:0-5016 GCA_043772715.1 Phormidesmis sp.
GATTTTAAACGATCGCCATTTTCGGTTCGCGCATCATCATCGCGATCGCATCTGACACACCCGCCCCGTAAACCTCACAGGAATTGTTGGGACTTTCGATCAGTTTGACTTTATAAAGCTGGGCACCAATGTTGTGAATCGGTTGCTCTAGCAGATCGCGAATGTGAACCGCAATATTCTCAGCCGTGGGCACAATTTGCTCAAAATAAGGAATGTCTTTATTCAAAAAAGTGTGATCAAAGGGTTCTACGACGTGATCTGCGATCGCTTTCTCAAACGCTACCAAATCCGCTAACATTCCCGTTTGGGGATCGATTTCACCTTTGATCGTCACTTCGAGATGGTAGTTGTGACCGTGACCATTGGGGCGAGCACACTTGCCGTAGATTTCACAGTTCTTCTCAAAGCTGAGGTCGGGGCGGGCAAGACGGTGAGCGGCACTAAAATGTGTACTGACGGTGAGAAAAGCTTCCATGGTGTTTCCTTGGTAATCAGCCCAGAGTTCGGGGTGTTCATAAAGACGAATGTTGACGATCGGCAGGTGAGATTCGAGCCGCTGCCAAATCACTCGTGCGATATTTTCGGTCGTCGGTAAGGTCTGCTGAAAGTCTGCCCACGCTTCGTTGAGAAACGAGAAATCAAGCTGACTGGTGACCTCTTTTTTGATGACGTGCTTGACATCCGAGAGGTTAAGCACCATGCCATATTCGTCTAAGTCACCCAGCATTGAGACATAGAGAACATAGTTGTGCCCATGCCCCATCGGACGGGCGCAGGCACCAAACCGTTCAGCGTTTTCAGCTTCGCTCAGATCAGGGAGCCAATAGCGATGACTCGCCGAAAATTGGGCACGACGATCGATAATGCATTTCATAAATTGGGGAAGATTGCAGGTATTAAGTTAAGTAAACTTGCACTCTCTTCAGCATACCGAATTGGGGCAAAGATGCCACCGTTCAACTTTTGGCGTTGCTGAATGTTGGGCTGGATGACTTAACATCAGTTCGATGAGTTCTTTCGCTTCGTTTTTCAGCGCTTCAGCCCCCTAAATCCCCCAATTCTGGGGGACTTCAAGCCCAGAATTGAGGTTCAAAGTCCCCCAATTTTGGGGGACTTAGGGGGCAGCCCGGACTTGCAACCGTAGCGAAAAGCTTCATCGAATTCACGTTAACTTAGACATCTGACGTTTTATAGCTATCGCGATCGCAACAGTTGCACAAAGGTGTCGCTGACGGTGTGATCTTTGGTATCTGCGGCGTATTGGATCAGTCGTTCGCGTAGGTCTTGAGCATCAGCAAGAGGAAGCAAAGTGGCGAGGAGGAAATAGACTCCCCGAAAGCGCGGATCGCCCATGTGATCGAGGAGGCGATTTTGAGCTTCGGCACTGTCACCGAGGAAGGTTTGCACGATGAAGAATTCCATGATCTTGTCGTGACGGAAATACCATTCGTGCTGTGCCTCGCCTTTGCTATCTTTCCATTGGCGACTGACGACCATTTTGTATTTTTCGTCTTCCATGCTGACCAGTTCTTGATAAAACTCGTCGGCGGGGAGGGCTTTTTCGTCGTTGAGACGGAGTTGGTAGACGGCTTCGGAGAATTTTTTGAGGGGAAAGTCTTGATTCCATGCCTTCTGATATTCTGCTGCCATCAGATTGTATTGCTGCTCTTGTAGCCGGAGAAGGTTGGGCTGTTTGCCCAGTGCAATCATTTGCGCGACGACGGTGAGATCCATCGGGTTGGAAAGGGTACGCTGAATGGCGGCGAGTTCTTCGGGCGGTTGTCGATCGTTCAACACCTCATTAAGATAAGTGCAGCAGTCGTGAGTATATTTGTCATCGCTCCCTAAATCCTCCAATTCTGGGGGACTTTGATTTCTAGCTCCCCCAGAATTGGGGGTTGGGGGGCGAATGTCTGTCGATTTGCGTAAGTCTCGTTTGTCTGCCAAGTCGGGAGCCACGATCGCACTCCTCGACAGCAAGAATTCTTGAATCTGATCGCTGCGAAGCGGTTGCAGTTGATAGATTTTGGCGGTGGAAGGCGGCAGCCACTCTAGCGGTTGAGTGGTCATGATAATGTTGCCTTTGAAGTAGCTTTCGACAAATTGGGTGATTTTGGCGCGGGTGTCTGCGGTGACTTCGTTGAGTCCGTCGATGCAGAGATCGATCGCGCCACTATAAATCAGGTTTTTGAGGAATTCGGCATCTTGTGCCTGTCCGTGAAGTTTGGTTTGGATGGCTTCGATTACGCCTTGCTCACATTTGCGGGCGGGCAAAAAGACGACGGTGCGCGGGGATTGTTCGACGAGGTGACGCAAGAACATCGATTTGCCTAAGCCAGAGTCGCCTTCGAGAACGATTTGCCCTTTAATGGCGGGAATGGCGGTGGCGATCGCAACTCCCGCTGTTGCATCCAACGGTTTCACGTCTGATTGGGGAAAGTAGGCGGCGGGATTGAAGCGATCGACTCCCGAATCTGCCAGTAACGAGAACTTGAAGGGTTCAAAGAGTTTGCGGCGTAGGAAGGGAACCCAGGTGAGCAGAAAGCCGACGTAGCCCACGCCGAGAATGCGCCGTACCCAGGGATTCCAGAAGAAGATTGCCTGAACTTGGGGAAACTTGGGATAGGCGAAGATTAGGGCAAGCCAAAAGCTGAGGTGAATCGCGATCGTGTTTCTGGCTTTGTTGAACCATTGCCAAACCGTGAGCCGATTCATCGCTTCTTTGACAGAATCGGCGTTGTTGGAGTTGGCAGTGCTGAGGTTTTGATAATGTTTTGCCAGCAGCGGAATGTCACCTGTCTCCCATTTGCCCATTTTGGCAACATCGGCGATTTGTTGAGCAAGGGCGTTGCGGAATCGAGGCAAATTTTGGCTGAGTTTCCAGACTTTATCGAAGAGTTCTAGGAGTTGCTTTGCTTCGGCATGAATCAGTTGAGTGGAAATATTTTTGGAATCGGGAAGACCAAGCCACTTGAGTAGTGTCTTAATCTCATTAGTTCCGCCACTCAAGAAATATGTTAAGAACCGCCATTGTGGGAGTTCATTTTGATTTACATAGTAGATACGATTGAAAACAATGAGGGAGCTGCCCAGATCTAGTTGTGTTATCTTTCCTAATGCTTCAGCCACGCGGAGACGATGCATATTATCGTAGGTTATCCGAAAGGCTGCTTTGTCCTCGAAAAGATCAAGAATGTCTCTCGTATAGGGTTTAGCGGAGTCACCTAAGCCACTCAAAGCAATGGCAGCTTGTATGCGAATAAATGGAAGGCTACTCCGATCTTTGAGCAAGTTAACAAAATCCTGTGTGTATGGTTTCGCCGCTTCACCTAACTCGCTTAAGGCAGTAGCCACATTTACACGATCGTTGTTACTGCTATTCTTATCTTTAAGTAAAGTAATAACATTTTGGATGGACGAATTGGCAAGATCATGCTCCTTTAGTGCTGCAACTATTTGTAGACGAGAACGTACATCAAGTTCTTTTTCTTGCAGAAAACTCAAAATGTCTTTCACGTAAGGTTTGGCGAGATCACCTAAATTACAGAGTGCAATAGCAGCATCAACCCGATAAGGGATGTCTTGTTTCTTGTCTCTAAGAAAATTAGCAATATCCAAGACGTAGGGCTTGGCGAGATGACCAAAATTACTTAGTGCTTGTGCTGCCCTAATGCGAGTTTCAGGGTCTTGCTTAAAATATCTGAGAATGTTAGCAATATCAGGGATAAAGGGTTTAGCTGCCTCCCCAAAATTGCCCAAAGCTTCTCCCATTTTGATACGCTCTTGTGAGTCTTTCGTCTTATCTTTAAGCAAGTTGAGGATGTCTGGAATACAGGGTTTAGCTACGTTACCTAATTTGCTCAAAGCTATTGCAGCCCCAACGCGACTATCTGAGTTCTGCGTCTTGTCTTTTAGTAGGTTAGCTAAGTCCAAGACGTAAGGTGTGGCAGCATTACCCAAATTACTCAAAGCATCTGCGGCTCCATCAGTCGTATCGTCTTTCGGTCTGCCTTTAAGCAAGCTGAGAATATCAGGAATGTAGGGTTTGGCAGCATCACCAAGGTTACTTAGAGCTACTGCCGTATTGAGGCGAGAAGAGTAGGATTCTGTCTTGTCCTTAAGAAGATCGGCAAGATCCGGAGTGTAGGGTTTGGCAGCATTACCCAGATTTCCTAATGCTCCCACTGCCTCATCACGAACATAGGAATCTTGCTTGGAGTTTTTGAATAGGGTGGCAGCTTTCTGGGCAAGTTCCTCCGTTCGCTTTGGTGAATCTTGTAGTGCTTTTGTGTCATATTCATCTAATCTTCTTAAAGAAGCACCCTGTACTTCAGGATAAGCGTCCTCTAGTGCCGCCAAAATTCCATTAATCTGCCACTCTTGCGGCTTTGGCTTCGGTTTCTCCTTTGCGCTGACCCAGGGAGAGGCAACCAGCAGCACAACAGTCAAATAAACCACAAACAGTAAGCGGTAAAAAGCAGGCTGTTTCTGCAAACGTTGGGGGCAAACCATAGTTAAAGAGGCAAACAAGGGGCAAGCACAGGAGTACGATCGTCAACAAGCCCAAAGCATAATTTTACGGACATAAACAATGCCATCTAAACTATGACGCTTGCTTTTGCTAACCCCGCTTTTCTTAACTCATCTTCAAAAATTTCCCCTCAAAGGTCGGAGCTTCAAGTTCAGAGGTCGAAGGTTCGAGCAAAAAGCACGGTAGCTTCGCTTCATTGCGTGTTCGTCCGAGTTCAGAGGTCGAAGTTCCGAGTTCGGAGGTCGGAGTTTTGAGCAAAAAGCACGATCGTTGTACCTCACGACGCGATCGTTCGAGTTCAGAGGTCAAAGCTTCGAGTTCAAAGCTGAAGAGTTCGAGTTTAGAGGTCGGTAGCTTCGCTTCACTGCGTGTTCGTTCTTCAATTACCGCTCACGCATTCGTTGCAAGACCTCATCCAGCGTTAAGTCCTTGAAAAGCGCCTCACGTTCCTCTGTATAGTTGCCATATCCAGGCGAAAACTGATT
>JAYVFW010000187.1:0-5013 GCA_043772715.1 Phormidesmis sp.
TCAAGTCGATGACAGCGGCTGATAGTCTAGGCATGGGCTGGCTCGCGTTTACTGATAGGCTCTTTTAATCCTATGTCAATTTAAGCCGCTCAGTACTAGCCTTTAGGCATGGGGAGTATCAATTAATCAATGAAGCGATCAGGAGCGCAAAGATGGAAACTCCTCACGCGCGAGACTCAGACGTGATCAATCAAAAGTTAGAGGAAGACCTTTCTCTCAGAATCAGTATTCACGAGAAATGGTTTTCTCAGAAGCCATTCTCTTAAACGAAGGGTATGGAGGGTTCTAACTAGTAGAATTTAGCTAATTCAAACTAGTTGGTATATTGTCAACCGCTTACTGACTCTAATCCCCTACGCTTAATGTAGGGGATTAACTTTAGAGATGCAATAGTATCTTTATGTATTTTTGTTGCATCTTTTTAGTTTTTTGCTTCTTTAAGTTCTCATAAAAAGAATTCCTTTGCAGAAATAGCCTCTACCTGAAATATTTTTCAAAAGCTGTGTGTGGCAAGGATATCGCTTCTTCTAATGCCAAGCAGTCTTCAGAATTCGATCGGCTTAACCTCTGTTTCCCGTAAGAATTTGTAATAAAAACGCTCATCAAATCGGATTAACGTAACAAAAGATGCGGATTTTACCGATTTTGATTTTTGATTTTTGATTTAAGAGTTTCGCGGCTCTTAATTCAAAATCATCAATTCAAAATCGCTCTGACCTTTTGGGCTTGATACGTCAGCAAACTACATTTAGCGTTGGGAAGTTTAGAATGAGCAGTAACTTAGCAACAAAGCTCCGTGAAGGCACTAAGAAAGCGCACAGCATGGCGGAAAACACAGGGTTTATCTCGTGTTTTCTGAAGGGCACCGTTGAGAAAAATTCTTACCGCAAACTGGTGGCAAATCTTTACTTCGTCTACTCAGCGATGGAAGAAGAGATGCACAACCACCGCGATCACCCCGTTCTCGGCAAACTCTATTTCCCAGAGCTAGACCGCAAAGCTAGCCTAGAGCAAGATCTCGCCTATTACTTTGGCGCAAACTGGAAGTCAGAAGTTGCGCCGTCTGAAGCCACAAAACTCTATGTGCAACGCATTCATGAGATTGCTAATACGCAGCCAGAGTTGCTGATTGCTCACCTCTACACTCGTTATATGGGCGATCTGTCAGGTGGACAGATTCTCAGAAAAATCGCTCAAAACGCGATGAACTTGTCTGACGAAGAAGGCTTGGCGTTCTACTCGTTTAAGCAAATCCCTGACGAGAAAGCCTTTAAGAAAGTGTATCGCCAAACGCTTGATGAAGTGGCGGTCGATGAAGCAACTGACGATCGCATCGTCGAAGAAGCCAACGACGCATTTGGGCTAAACATGAAAATGTTCCAAGAGCTAGAGGGGAATTTGATCAAGGCGATCGGCGTTCAGCTATTCAATCTGCTAACTCGCAAACGCAATCGTGGCAGCACCGAGTTGGCAACGGCTGAATAATTTCTCTCTGACTATCGATCGACGCTTTGCGTTATTTTGAATCCTGGCGGTTTGGTGATTTTCTTCCAACTGAGAACCATCAAATCGCCAGGATTCTAGCTTGAAAGGAGATAATATGGCTGCAAAAATCCCAGTTACGGTGATCACGGGGTTTCTAGGAAGTGGTAAAACGACGCTGATTCGCAACTTGCTGCAAAACAATCAGGGCAGACGCATCGCCGTTTTAGTCAACGAGTTTGGCGAACTGGGAATTGACGGAGATTTGTTGAGATCTTGCCAAGTCTGCCCAGACGGTGAAGAAGAGCCTCAATCTAATATCGTTGAACTGACAAACGGCTGCCTTTGTTGCACGGTTCAAGAAGAATTTTTGCCTACGATGCTAGAGCTTCTCAAGCGCCGAGATAGCCTTGATTGCATTTTGATTGAGACATCTGGATTGGCACTTCCCAAACCTTTGATTAAAGCCTTTCGGTGGCATGAGATTCGCAACGCGGCGACCGTCGATGGCGTGATCACGATCGTAGACTGTGAAGCTGTTTCGTCGGGCACTTTGGCAAGCGATTTGCAGGCAGTCGAGGCACAGCGGCAAGCCGATCCCAACCTCGATCACGAAACGCCTTTGCAAGAACTTTTTGAAGACCAATTAGCTTGCGCGGATCTGGTGATTCTCAACAAGACAGATTTGGTGAATGAAGACATTCAAGCTCAAGTTAAAGAGCTGGTGCAGCGCGAACTTTCGCGATCGGTCAAAATTGTCTTAAATGGTCGAAGTCAAGCGATCGATTCTGATTTGTTGCTCGGCTTTAATGCTGCCGTTGAAGATGACTTAGAAGCGCGTCCTAGTCACCACGATTTTGAAGAAGATCACGATCACGATGATCAGATTGTTTCGACCCATGTTGTGCTCGATCGAGCTTTTGACCCGTCGCAGTTGAAAGCGCAGCTAGAAACTTTGGTGCAGCAGCAAGAGATTTATCGAGTCAAGGGATTTGTTGCCGTCCCTAACAAATCAATGCGGTTAGTGATGCAAGGCGTGGGATCGCGCTTTGAGCAATTCTACGATCGCCCCTGGCAACCCGAAGAAGCGAGACAAACCCGCTTAGTCTTTATTGGACGAGATCTTAGCCATGCGGCGATCGAGTCTCAATTAGTCGCGTTACCTGGCTAGAAGTTTTTGCCCTTGGTTGTGAAGTGGCTGAGGGCACAACTGCATCGAAAAGGATTAGATCGTCTCGCCACATTCATCGACCAGATAGCAAAGGGCGCGAAATCTTAAGCCAACTAGCTGATCGTAGAGCGGGTTGAGCTTGCACATCGGCGGAATGTGGGCGACTTTTCGACCAAAGAGACTGATATCGCGCTCAAACGGACATTGAGCCGGGATCACTTTGCAGATCAGACGGGCGAGTTGACGATCGTGAATTTCAACCCCATCTAACCACTGACGAATTGGATTTAGTAAGTTAAAGCGCGGCTGGCTTGAACGATGAGAATGAAGCGGTGCGATCGTTGAAAACGTTAGTTCTGGGTTAGACATGAAATCACCTTTGTTGCTTGGTTAAGTCAATCTTTTTTAAGCAAATGTGTTGAGAGAGTAGTCGTTAACAATTGAGTTGTGTCTCAACTACAAGATACATACAGGAAGTTGGGTTTCCGTAAAGATAGGAATAGAATTACTGAACTTTTGGTTAAACTTCAGTAAACTAGCCGAACGCAAACAGCCCAAAACCCTCTCTATGTAGAGAGTTCAGCTTTCTCTAGCTTTAATTCAACGTGTGGGTTAAAACTAGCTGAATGCGTTCTTATTTCTATTGATAAACGCTGTTATTAAAACTTGGCAGTATCCAAAAGGGTAGTTATTCTCTGGGATCAGTCAAAACATATCTCTCGCGATATTCACCTTTCGACATAAGTGAAGAATCTTGTAGGCTGCGGATGTAAATGTGTATTTTTGGCTACAAATTTGTCAGGTTTGCGTTTACAGTTTGTCTGGGTGAAATAGTTCGATAAACGTCAGTTCGACAAGTTTTTCCGCTTCGTTGTCAGCGGCTTCTGCCCCCTAAATCCCCCATTCTGGGGGACTTTGAGCCGGAAATTCTTGAAGTCTCCCGATTTTGGAGGATTTAGGTAGTTCTCCCGAATTCACACTGCCTTCGGCTCAACAAAGCTGTTCGGAACGAACCGATTCTGTCGAACTGACGTTAATAGGACTTACGCAAACCTCGGAGGTTTTAACCAAGAATCAAGCATCGTGACCGACAGAGTGGCTTAAACCTCCGAGGTTTTGGTCAAAAGCCTCCATTGGGGTCAACTTAGGTTCAAACTGTTGTGATGTGTGGCTTTCCGCCCTCCTCGCGAAGCGGGTCGAAGACCTCGCTGGCGACTGAATCAAAGCATGAATGACCCTCTCCCCAAGGAGAGGAGAGCTAGAAATCTTGTTCCCTCTCTTGGGGGAGAGGGCTAGGGTGAGGGCAAATTCATGGGTTCATACCCGGATTCAGTAACACCGGACTCGCTAACCCTTGCTAGATCGAGCGTTTTGGAAATCAGGAAAGATTTTAAGAGCGAGTGATATGAAAGGTGAAAGAACTGGGAAAGTTAGGTTCAGCGTTAGAAGTTCATCGACCCGCACCTTTAGGAGACACCCTTTCCATGAAATCTGAACTCAAAGCAAAGTTTCTGCAACACCTCGCTAGCAAAAAGAAAGATCAAGGTTTCACCCTGATCGAGTTGTTGGTCGTGATCATCATCATCGGCATTCTGTCTGCAATTGCGTTGCCTTCCTTCTTGAACCAGGCAAACAAAGCCAAGCAGTCTGAAGCCAAGCAATATGTGGGCACCCTCAACCGCACTCAACAAGCCTACTATTTGGAAAAGAGCAGGTTTTCATCTGATTTCAACGGTTTGGCAAACCCCGTTCCAGAGACAACCACTAACTACGATTACAAGCTTACGCCAGTTACCAGTGCTTCTACTAACGTGGTCAACTATGGCAACTCCAAAGCGGCAGCCTTAAAGTCTTATAACGGCATGGTCGCTATCTCGATTGTGTCCAACGCCAGCGACGCAACCACAACGGCTGTTTTGTGTGAAGCAAACACGCCTAAAATTGGCGCATTAGCAGACCCAAAAGTACCTACTGCTGGAACTGCTGAACAACCGACGTGTGATACCACCGCAACCGATCTGAGCGGCAAAAAATAGTGTGATTACAGCACCATCGAGCTGTAATGGTCTAGCCTGAGCGCTAAACTTCAAAACTTTAGAGAGTGGGTGGATAGAAGTCTATCCACTCATTTTTTTGCGTGTTACGTCGCCTTTTCTTGCGTCCATACTAGATCAAACCTTTTAGTCAAGCCCTCCGACAATGACCTCTATTAACTCTGCTGAAGCGCTCACCCTCTGGCAACAGCAAGCCAGTCAATATTTGATGCAAGGAAAATATGCTCAAGCTGCCCAACTTTATGAGCAAGCGATCGAGTCTAACCCCGAAGAACGATCTTATTATTGGCACTTAGGCTTATTGCT
>JAYVFW010000188.1:0-4995 GCA_043772715.1 Phormidesmis sp.
CGTCAACAGCTTGAGCAGGTTCTCAGCGTTCCAGTGATTGAGAAGCCTGATGATGTCGCCAAAGCAATTTGGGATGCCGTGCAGCACAAGCGTACTGAAGTAGTGGTCGGCTCTGCCAACCTATCGATCGCCTCAAATCGCCTGTTTCCTGATCTAATGCAGTGGGTGTTTAGACGCACCTTCAAGAACAAAGATCAGGATTATGGCACTTCGATTGGGGGATGATGCGTGGAGGTTTTGAGTAGCGATCGGTTTTGAAGTGACGGGCAAAAACGTCTAGCTCAGTAATAGATATGTAGTTGTATAGGTTACCATATATCTGCTAAGACTGACGTGGGCATAACCTATGTGTGGTAGTGAAACGTTTAGACTTGAATATTGGATAGAGTTGGCGCAGTTCTCCAAAGAGCATTTAAAAAATCATGTCAATCAATCATTGGGTGGATTACTTGCGGACACTAAGTTTGAGGTTCAAGAAAAAGCAAATTATCTAATTTTACGTATTGTCTCAACGGAGAAGATTATTGATGGCTGTCATGACAAATTAGGATTTAATCGGGAATGGTCATTTCGAGCCAAGGATGAGCTAGGGAATCTATTGAGATCAAAAGCATACTCTGTCCTAGCAGAGACCGAATTAAGACTTAGAAACTTCATCAGTCAAGCCATGATTGATGTAGTGGGATTTGATTGGTGGAACTCCTTTATTACCGGAAAGCTACGAGAAAAAGTCGAGAAAACTGAATCAAAAGCGAGAAATCAAGTTAAATTTCATCACTCGATTGAGTTCACTTTTTTCGAGGATTTAATATCAGTTGTTACAACTAAGTTTCAGGCTTGGACTGACGAGAAAAATGTTACTGCTGTTGATCTTTACGAATTATTATCCACATGCAGTTCTATTGAAGATATTCATCAGGAAATCAAAAGCCGTAGGAAAATTGTTTCTTTTTGGGATGACGTTTTTTCGGATTACTTTGATGACAAAAATTCGTGGACTCAGCTTGAAAAAACATTGAGACCCGTGTAATTCCTATTCGTAATAAGGTAATGCATCATCGCCTAGTGCGTTGCCACGAATTGCAACAACTAAAAGATTTTAGAGATGAGTTAGGACATGTACTAGATCTAGCGAAGCCTACACTGTCTGATGTAGAGCTTGAAGAGAGTAAACCGAACGTCAAAATCATCGTTGACAGATTAAGACATCAGTTTGACCCTGAAGCTTTTAGGAATTTGACACCAGCAGCTAACAATCTTGAAGCTTTTAGGAAGTTAATGCAGCCAGCTAGCAGCCTCGAAGCTTTTAGGAATTTGACACCAGCAGCTAGCAATCTTGAAGCTTTTAGGAAGTTGATGCAGCCAGCTAGCAGCCTTGACATTATAAATAAGCCAAGGCTTGGTAGTGAGTTTCCTATCGCTGAGGGAGAAATAGATAACAATGAAACTAGAGAGTGAAACGGATAAGTCTGATTCTGTTGACGATTGTAGAAACAGGGGGGGGATATTGTCAATTAGTATTAAGGAAGAAATATCATTGTGTTGCTGCGGCGATATGTAGATCTTGCAGTGAATGTAAAGACTGCTAGATCGAAAGCCAAAACTAAGTGTTAGCTGCATCTACTTTGGCATCAGAAAGAAGAAACTGTGCCGTATGAGGAAACTCAGTGCGCTGTGCAGCAAACAGAAAGCAAGCTTGAATATCTTCAGGCTCCAAATCTGGGAAATCCTCTAAAACTTCTTTGACACTGACATTTTCAGCCAGCATTTCTAAAATGTTGCTGACTCGAATTCTCATGCCACGAATGCAAGGGCGACCTCCACATTGACCGGGTGTTTGAGTGATGCGAGTCAGCAAATCAGCCATTGATTTTGTCTCACGAGTTGATGAGTCACTGGTATCTTCCCGTGATGCTCAAAAGCGTCGAAAGAACTCGTGCCCTGTTAGAGAATTTCTTAAGCTTTTGCAGGCTTTAAAACCAACCATCCGATAAAAAAGAACGACGCAGTAACCAACTGCACAATTTCTATTGCAGAAAGATAGCCATCAGAGAGAGTCGCGATCGAGCGATCGGCAATTCCAAAGAGCCAGGAGGAGACACCCAAGATCCAAATCCCATTTTTGAGACTCATTAAAAACGCCATCAGGTCAGAAGTTTGGGGAGTCATATCAGTCACTTTTTGGCCATGCCAGATAGGTAAGTCAGTGAATTGATTGGGTTATCCACCGCTTGGTTTTATTCATATTAAGAAATATTTTTGCTTCTTGCCATATTTCCCCAGATATACATCTTGATTCTCTGACATGGATAAAAAGTTTGTCAGCAACGCTTTTGGTACGATTTAAGGACACGTCTCTCACTGTCTCGCCGTTACCCTGACTCAGATGACCTATGCCATTGACTTTGGAACCAGCAACACTGTCGTCACTCGCTGGAATCCGGCAACTCAACAGCCAGAAACTTTATCTCTACCCGGCGTTTCATTTCGGGCCGGACAAAGCCCACCGCTGATTCCCAGTTTGCTCTATGTTGAAAATGCCCAACAAGGAACCGTTGTCGTCGGGCAACAAGTGCGCGATCGTGCCCTCGATTTAGCCACCGATTCTCGATTTTTTCGCAACTTTAAGCGGGGAATTGGCTCCAATGTGCAAGGCTTTTTGCCTGAATTAGATGGACAAACTGTCACCTTTGAGCAAGTAGGCGACTGGTTTTTGACTCAAATCATCACCCAGCTTAAAGCCACCGATCCCGACATTGCTAACTCGATCGTGTTTACCGTTCCGGTTGATAGCTTTGAGGTCTATCGCCTTTGGTTGGGGCGCGTGTGTCAGTCACTCAACATCGACCAGGTACGACTATTAGATGAGCCGACAGCGGCTGCTTTGGGATATGGGTTGAGCGATCGTCAAACGCTTCTAGTCTTCGACTTTGGGGGCGGAACGCTAGATCTGTCTCTGGTGCAGTTAGATATCAACGAACAAACCAAGGCAAAACCGCTTGGATTCGTTCTTAAGTGGGGGCAAAAATCGTTTGCAGAACAGTCAGGGCAAAAACCCAAAGTCGCTAGGGTTCTCGCTAAGGCAGGGCAAAATCTGGGCGGGTCAGATATCGATCACTGGCTCGTCGATTATTTCGTCGAAACTCAGGGAATCGTGGCAACTCCTTTAATCTCACGTCTAGCAGAACGGCTTAAAATTCAACTTTCGCTGCAAACCCAGGCGCAAGAAGTCTATTTTGATGATGAAACATTTGAGAGCTACGAACTGTCTTTAACCCGCAGCCAGTTTGAGCAGATTCTCACCGAGCATCAGTTCTTTGAAAACTTAGATGAGGCGATGGGGCAAGTTCTTCAGCAAGCGCGACGACAAGGGCTGGAGGTAAGAGACATTGACGCAGTGCTGCTCGTTGGGGGAACAGTACAAATTCCGGCGGTGCAAACATGGGTGGGGCAATATTTTGAAGCGTCAAAGATTCGATGTGAAAAGCCTTTTGAAGCGATCGCGCAAGGTGCTCTGCAACTCAGCCAGGGCATTCAGATTAAAGATTTTCTCTATCACGGCTATGGCATTCGCTATTGGAATCGTCGAGATAAGTGCCACAGTTGGCACCCGTTAATCAAAGCCGGACAGCCTTACCCCATGCAAGACTCGGTTTATCTGGTGCTGGGTGCGTCACTAGACAATCAGCCCAGCATTGAGCTAGTGATTGGCGAACTCGGCACCGAGACGGCTCAGACCGAAGTGTATTTTGATGGCGATCGTCTGATCACCCGCAATCTTGCCAGCAATCAAACTCAAGTACAGCCACTCAACGATCGGGCTGGGGCACGCAATGTTGCCCAACTTGATCCTCACGGGTCACCGGGGAGCGATCGCATCAAAGTTCAATTTCAGGTAGACGATCGGCGCTTTCTTCGCATCACCGTTGAGGACTTGCTGACTGCCCGAACGCTTCTAGACGATCAGCCCGTTGTGCAACTGAGTTAACGTCGGCGGCACAAGTTTTTTCGCTTCGTCAAGAGCGGCTTCTGCTCCCTAAATTCCCCATTTTGGGGGACTTTGAACCGGAAATTTTGGCTTGAAGTCCCCCAATTTGGGGGATTTGGGGGGCGCGATTGACTGGTAACGAAGTCGTCGAATTCACATTGAGTTAAGCACCACAAAAAGCGCCTCCCACGAGGCGCTTTTTGTGTGAAGATCGAACTAACAATTAGCCTTGAATCGCAGGAGCTTGAAGCGCAACCGGAGACGCTTCACCCGCCGCCAAATCAAGCGGGAAGTTGTGAGCATTGCGCTCGTGCATCACTTCCATCCCCAGGTTGGCACGATTGATTACGTCAGCCCAAGTGTTGACCACGCGACCCTGAGAATCGAGAATGCTCTGATTAAAGTTAAACCCATTGAGGTTAAACGCCATTGTGCTCACGCCCAGAGCGGCGAACCAGATGCCAACTACGGGCCACGCACCCAAGGTGAAGTGCAAAGAGCGCGAGTTGTTAAACGAGGCATATTGGAAAATCAACCGCCCAAAGTAGCCGTGTGCGGCAACAATGTTATAGGTTTCTTCTTCTTGCCCGAACTTGTAGCCCGCGTTTTGCGACTCATTCTCAGTCGTTTCGCGCACCAGGGATGAGGTCACCAATGAGCCGTGCATCGCTGAGAACAGAGCGCCACCAAACACACCCGCGACACCCAACATATGGAAGGGGTGCATTAGGATGTTGTGTTCGGCTTGAAACACAATCATAAAGTTGAAGGTGCCAGAAATGCCGAGCGGCATCCCGTCAGAGAAGGAGCCTTGTCCGATCGGATAGATCAACAAAACCGCCGTTGCCGCAGACACCGGAGCGCTATAAGCGACGCAGATCCAAGGGCGCATTCCCAATCGGTAAGATAGCTCCCACTGACGACCCATGTAGCAAAGGATGCCAATCAAGAAGTGCAAGACGACTAGCTGGTAAGGTCCGCCATTATAGAGCCATTCATCGAGCGAA
>JAYVFW010000189.1:0-4992 GCA_043772715.1 Phormidesmis sp.
GCCCCCTAAATCCCCCATTCTGGGGGACTTTGAGAAGACTTGCGGTTTCAAAGTCCCCCAGAATGGGGGATTTAGGGGGCACAAGCCGACCTAAACGGAACGAAATCTGAGAGAGCTTATATCGAGAATTTTATTCATGCAGGAGGTCTAATCTTAAACGTTGCCCGGTGCGGCTTCTCCTACACTAGTAGTGGCAAATTTAAGGAACTTTACTGTGACTCATCCTCGCGTTATTTGTCTGGGCGAAATCTTATTTGACTGCATCGCTGACCAACCAGGTCGATCGCTCGAAACCGTCGAGTCATGGACATCTTATCCTGGTGGCGCTCCGGCAAATGTGGCGTGTGCTTTGACAAAGCTCGGCACTCCATCAGCATTTGTGGGCTGCGTCGGACAAGACGACCCCGGACGATCGCTCGTCGAGTTGCTGCAAACGATCGGCGTTGACACGACAGGCATCCAATCTCATCCGACTGCGCCGACGCGGACGGTGATGGTGTTGAGATCAGAGGCGGGCGATCGTAGCTTTGTGGGATTTGGCGGCAAGCGTCCTTCGTCAGAGTTTGCCGATACGCATCTGCAAGCGGCGCAGCTTCCTCCGGCTCTGTTTGAGTCAGCCGATTTTTTGGTGTTGGGCACGTTAGAGCTTGCTTATTTAGATAGTCGAGCCGCGATCGCGCGGGCGCTCGAATTGTGTGAACAGTTTTTTGTCAAAATCGTGCTCGATGTCAACTGGCGACCCGTTTTTTGGGCAGATTCTAACGCCGCGTTGCCCATGATTCATGACTTGATCAAGCGAGTCGATTTTCTCAAACTGGCAGAAGAAGAAGCCGAGTGGCTGTTTGGCACGACTGACCCCGGCGCGATCGCCCATCGTCTCGGCACTTTAGAAGGAGTCTTAGTAACCGCAGGTGAAAAGGGGTGTGCTTACTGTCTGGGAGAAAACGAAGGGAAAGTGCCTGCCTTTAAAATTGAGGTCGAAGACACGACCGGAGCCGGAGATAGCTTTGTGGCAGGATTTGTCCATCAACTCTGTCAACATGGCATTCAAGAATTGGCGAACCCTGCCCTGGCTAAAAGGGTTGCCAGCTATGCCAGTGCTGCGGGAGCGTTAACGACAATGAGACTCGGTGCGATCGATGCCCAACCCACTGCCGCCGAAGTCGATGCGTTTCTCTATTTGCAGCAGCAAGGAGGCTAAAGATGGGAGTCGAAATCGAACGCAAGTTTTTAGTGACCAGCGATCTCTGGCGCGACCTTGCCCCTGGAGTGCTTTACCGTCAGGGCTACATTTCCACTCAGCCAGAGCGAACGGTGCGAGTCAGAATTGTCGGCGATCGAGCCTTTATTACGCTCAAAGGAGTCACTGAGGGAATCGCTCGATCGGAGTTTGAATACCCAATCCCCGTAGAGGATGCAAATCAGATCTTAAACGTTCTCTGCGCGTCGCCTCTGATTGAGAAATATCGCCACAAAATTAACTTAAACGGACTGGTCTGGGAAGTTGACGAATTTTTAGGCGAAAATCAAGGACTAGTGATCGCAGAAGTTGAGTTAGAGAATGCCGAGCAAGCGATCGACCTACCCGACTGGATCGGGGAAGACGTGTCTCACGATGCACGCTACTACAATTCCAATCTAGTCAACCATCCCTTCAGCCGATGGTAATTGCAGATCGGGCGCATTAACCCACTGAATATCTGAATCGGGTGGCGCAAGCTGATACTCATCAGAAGATTCGACATCGGCAACGCCTTCAATTTGGGAAAGGGAACTCACTTTATCAGCCGAAATTGAACCAGTGAGTACCCCAATTTCTACGAGCCATTGATCGACGTGCATCCCAGCCGCTTGCAGTTTCTCAGCTACTTCAGAGAGGCGATCGTAGTATTCATCGCCAACCGAAATCAGTACCTTTATTTTCGACATAATTAAACGAGTCTAAAGATGGTAAAAAATGCACTGACTAGACTAGAGAACTCCGATTTCTCAAATCGGAGTTCTAGTTAATTGGCTCTCGAACTTATGGGAACTCTGTCAGCGCCAGTTTGATCAGGTTAACAATGTAACTACCGCCGCTGGCTGAGTTCACAGAAGGTGATTGTCCACTTTGTACGGCAACCACATAAGGGGTACGATCGCCGCTCCACCAGCTAAAGAACGGCCCACCTGACTGCCCCGGAAAGACATCACCCAGGTGATCGATCCGCTCATGGCTATCATCTTGGGAACTGGCACCGTCTAGCGCAATGCTGCCTTGATAAATGGGGCGTTGGGTGGAGTTGATATCAGCGGGATACCCAATATGACTCCAAGCTGCACTGCCATCCCAAGCATCGGTATAGCTTTTGCTTCCCATCCAACCGCTGCGATCGCCAATCCGCTGATCTAACGCCACCACCACAAAGTCTTCCCGTTGTTCAGCTTCGTCAATTGTAGGACCGCTGACCTTGCGATAGTAGTAAGTTTTGACCGCGTTGGCAGAGCCGAACGGCTGAGAGCCATCAAAGTAAGCAGGCGTAAAGTTTAACCAGCCCGTAGACCCATCTGGATTCCAGGTGATAGTGTGACTAACGGTTAATAGATGGCGCGGTCCAACCATGACACCACTGGCAACACCTCCGGCTGTAGTGACTCGTCCAGCAGTTCCCCAAGGATAAGAAGTATCGGAGAAAACTCGCCGATCGTCTACCCCAAAGATTGTTGTGGGTTGCATATCGCCCTTAGCGAGTTTTCGAGACGCTGTTTTGCGAGTGTGGCGCTTCAGCGATGCTTCCAACGGATCGGGCATGGGATGGAAAGGAAGGTGTTCTGGCAAATAACCCTCCAGAGTTTCGGAGGTTTGTTGCTGTAGCTCTGCTCGTAGGCTGTCGGTTAAGTCGATCGCGGTAGCCGGAACCGACGACGGAAAAACACGAACACCTGGTGAACTCACTTTAACAATCAGATCCAAGCTCAGGCTCTTAGGAGACGCTGCAATCTGGTTGTTCTCGGTTGGTTCATCATACTGGACAGTCAGAGCATCGACTTGATGGGATTCTAGATTAACCTGTGAGGTTTCTGCCCCTGCTACAAGGTGAGGATAGGAAATGGCGATCTCAACATCTTTTTTGAGAGCAGGCTGGGGCTGAAATTTCTGTTGTCGTTCAGCCTCAGTTAGGGGATGCGATCGTTGCTTCTTGGATGTGGTCATTGTTGTGCCTTTTAATAATGTGGATGATCGACAAAAGTAAACTGCTGCTCAAGAACAAACTCCAAGGATGTCAAGCAGTATGATTAACACCGGTCTAAGCAGCAGATAAAACGGAGCGTTGACGGTATCTTAGGGAGCCTGAGCTAACCCTGTTCCCACATCCACAGAAGGAAGGGGCAATCGTCGAGCCGATCGGGCTAGCAGATTCCAGAGGTCTTGTCCTTTCAAACCACTAGCCTCAGCATGAAGGGCAGCAATTCCTGCCACATGAGGGGTTGCCATACTGGTGCCACTGATTGATCTGTAGCGAGTTGGCAAGGGCCAGCTAGAGCGAACCGCAACACCCGGACCAGCAATATCGACCTGACCCCCATTGGGATTGATTCCTCGTGTGGAGAAGTAAGCCACCTGCGTTTGGGAATCTAGAGCCGCAACTGCCAGAATAGAGGGGCAGTTGGCGGGTCGTCCAACGGGGTTGATCCGTCCCAAGTCGCGGCGGCTCTCGTTGCCAGCAGCGGCAACAATTAGGGTGCCTCTTCTCAATGCTCGTTGGGCTACGGCTTCGTAGATACGGGAATAAGACTCACCCGGCTGGGTTGGCGCACCAAGAGACATAGAGATGATGTCGCATCCATGAGCGATCGCCCACTCAATACCCTGTAGGATCTGGGTATCTGTTCCACTGCCTTGATTAGATAACACCTTACCTGCAAAGATCTCTGCATTATAGGCAATGCCATAGCGAGGAAGGATGCCAGGAGTTTTGGAACCACAGGCTGTGCCAATACAGTGGGTGCCATGTCCATTTCCGTCTTGTACCTCTTGTCCCTCTACGAAAGATTTAGTCGTAATCCGTCTGCCTAGAAAGTCAGGATGGGTGAGGTCAAAGCCTGTATCCAGCACAGCGACTTTAATGCCACAACCGCTAAAGCGTGAATTGGCAACTTTTGTAGCCTGCAATCCCCAGGTTATGAGGGACTCGTCGATCGCTGCTTGAACAGCTTGAGACTGCTCACCCGGAATTAAGCTACTTGTTAAACTGGTGACAGCATCTCGATAGCCGCGCAGATAGTCTACTGAAACGCTAACAGTCGAACTGGAAGATGGCACGGCAACCTCACCCAGGTTTTCATCTTGCAATGCGTAAACGACTTGCTCTGGTTCAATAGCCAAGATTGGGCTATCCTCTTGGCTAGCAATGCTTAGGGCATTTAGTTGGGATGGTTCTGCATCAACGACGGCAACGCCTAAATCGCTGAAGACTAAAGTATCAGAAGCAAACGTACCGACTGCTTCATTGAGTAGTTGAGTCCCTTCTAAAACGGCATCTTCTCGAAAGAGAACCAGGTATCTACCTGTTGTTTCAGCAGCAGTATTCTGTGTCATTTGATGCTCCTTGTTTGGGTATAGATGAGACACTAGACAAACAGATGAGTTAGCCCGATCGTTGGAGGTGTCTTGCAATACACCCCTACAGGACTGTGGTTTATACGAGTGAACAATTGCTGTATCGATCGCGCGCTGACGTTGCAATAATCCGTATCTTTAGTTCCGAGATGTTTGAGGCATTGGGTTCGTATCTCTTTTGAGTATGCCTCTGGCGATCGCACCCCGACAGTACCCTTCCGGGTAATTTCCTTACTGCTAATAAATATTGGTAAATCAAAGTTAGCCGATCATCGTTCTACGATTACGACTATTCACGCAGGTTCACCCTGGCTTGATTCTGAAATGAGAAAGTACTCGGTGAGAGGGAGCATTGGGTTGCGCTATTGTTAGGTTCAATCTATGGCAGAGGA
>JAYVFW010000190.1:0-4940 GCA_043772715.1 Phormidesmis sp.
GGGTTAGTGCAGACGTTAACCACAGGATGACGATCGGAGAAAACTTGTAAAGAAGTTGCGGTGTCCAAGCCAGCAGTCGCGAACTTTGGTTAAGCCAAGGCACTCGGTGAAACGAAGAAGCTGAGTTCACCAAAACCAGCCTTTTGAATAGATGCGGAGCGCGTTCGATTAATTTCAAAGCGAGACAGCCTCCCAAAGATTCACCACACAGATAAACTGCTTCTTGTGACACTCGTTCTAGCTCTGCTCGAATCAGCGAGATCGTGCCTTCTGTAAGTTGCTCCCAAGTCATGAAATTGTTAGGCGGAATGACTAGACAACGAACATCGAAGCCCGCTTCTAAACTTTTGGTTTCAAGATAAAGCAACTCTTTTCCCGTCTCATCCATTCCAGGTAGAAAGGTCAGCAACGGGTATTCTGGGTTTGAGGAATGAGGCGTTAGAAGATAAAGTCCATTATCTGATTCAGACACTGAAATGCCTCATTGAATAAGAAGTATTTCGCTTGCAAGCCTTAGCTTGTCTCGCTTCGCAGGGAGGACAAGTAGCAGTGACAGTCTGGCTTCTCGATCAGAGACTCCACGAGCGCATTTAATGCGATTGCTGCTAACAGTCCACCGCCCAAAGTTCCCTCGATCGTAATATAGGGAACATCCAATCTCATCAACCGTCGCTTCGCAGCAGGCGCATGACTAAAGCCGATCGGCATCGCAATCACCAACGCAGGGTGCAATCGACCTTGTTCAATTAAGCTACAAGCAGACATCAAGACTGAAGGCGCATAGCCGATTACCAAGATACAGCCTGATGGAAGCTGCTGTAAGCGGTCTTGCCATTGCTCATCATTCCAGAAGGCTTGCTCCGCTTCTGCTGCACCTGTAATATGCAAATCAGCAATCAGAGTCTCAACTGGACACTTGAGATGGGCGAGGCGGGTTTGATCCAAGGCAGAAACGACGGGCGCAACATCGCCAATAATTTGACATCCGGCTTTGAGAGCATCACGAGCCGCCGCGATTGCATCCTTGCTCCGTCGAACAAATTGCACTAAGCTCACATCCCCACACGCTAGCACAAGCTTAGACAGCAAATCGACTTCAATTTCGGAACGGTCAGACAGATCAGGTAACAGACGCTGCAACGATTCTCCAAACGCTTCGGGATGGGCAGTCGTTTCCGCATCTAAGCGATGCCAGAGCTTTTCCAAGTCTCCCAATCCGTCTTGGGTTTCGACTTCTAATAGCCTCAGTTGCGCCAAAGCTTCAGCCTGAATCGTTTGACAGTGGCGATCCCGTCCCAAGACTCCTTCCAGTGCTGCGGCGGTCTGCCGTAGACGGGCTAACTGTTGAATCACGGTGTGATAGTGCTGTTGCAGTTGTGTGATTAACGTTGGCTCAACATCTGTTTCTGAGTCACTTTTGAGTAGTTGCTGAACATGAGAAAGCTGAAACCCTTGCTGCTTCAGGGCAACAATCCGCTTCAGATGCTGCACCTCTCGCTGACTATAGAGGCGATAGTTGCTGGCTGAACGTTGAGGCTGAGGCAACAACCCCAACGTGTGATAGTGCCTTACCATTCTGGGTGTAATGCCACCGCCAACCGCCTCCGTCAGTTCTTTGATCGTCAAGTTCTGCGTTTTCATCCTTTGATCTTAAACGAGAAGGTTGACATTAACACTAATGTCAAGGTTTAGGGTAGAGAGGTGATTTTGTCTCTCTACGTTTATGTCTTCTCTGACCGTTCCTCGCTTTCCTACCTTCCTCAAAGAGCATCCTGATGAGATCGCGGCAGTTCTCTGCGGCATTCTGGTTTTGCTGGGCTGGCTGACGCTGCAATCGGGCTGGCTCGGACTTGCGCTACTGATTTTATCTGTAGCTTATGTCATTGGGGGCTATGAGAGTGCCCGTGAAGGGCTAACAACGCTGTTTGAAGAAAAAGAACTAGATGTCGATCTCCTGATGATTGTCGCAGCTTTGGGAGCGGCAGGACTGGGATTGTGGCAACGCGAGTATTCTTTCATTGTCGATGGCGCAATTCTGATCTTGATCTTCTCGATTAGTGGTGCGTTGGAAGGGTACGCGATGCAGCGTACTGCACGCAGTATCCGCAGCTTGATGAATTTGACTTCGGACACGGCACGAGTTTGGCAGAACGGACGAGAGGAAGAAGTCGCGATCGCAGACCTGAAAATTGGCGAAGAAGTGGTCGTTAAACCCGGCGAACTGGTGCCGACTGATGGGTTGATCATCGAAGGATTTAGCGCCCTCAATCAAGCTTCAATTACCGGAGAATCAATGCCCGTTGAGAAAACGATCGGCGATGAAGTCTTTGCTGGAACAATTAACGGCAATGGAGCGCTGAAACTCAAAATTCATCAGCCGCCTGAAAGTAGCTTGATTCAGCGGGTGATTCGTCTCGTCGAGCAAGCGCAAACCGAAGCACCACCCTCGCAACTGTTTATCGAACGATTTGAGCGGAGTTACGCCAAGCTCATTGTGATCGCAGGAATTCTGCTGACGATCGTGCCGCCGTTTCTCTGGGGCTGGAGTTGGGAAACGACGATTTACCGCACCTTAATTTTTCTCGTGGTTGCGTCTCCTTGTGCATTGATGGCGGCAACGATGCCGACGCTGCTATCTGGAATCGCAAATGGAGCGCGGCAGGGAATTTTGTTCAAAAATGGCGCTCAATTGGAACAGATTGGACGAGTTCGAGCGATCGCCTTCGACAAAACTGGAACACTCACAACGGGAAAGCCTCAAGTCGTTCAAGTAATTGTAGTTTCTCAGACTGAGCGGCAGTTACTTCAAGTTGCGGCGGCGTTAGAAAGTTTGTCTGAACATCCGATCGGAGAAGCCGTGGTGAAATTTGCCCAAAAACAGCAAATCGAATGGAAGCAAGCGACCAATGTTCAGGCTCATACTGGACAGGGAATTACCGGAGAAATTGAGCAACAACTCGTGATCGTCGGCAAGGCAGCCTTTGTTAAGGAACACGTAAGCGGTTGGTCAGACGCTTTAGTTGCGTCAGCACAGCAGCTAGAAGAAACTGGAAAAACAGTCGTGTGGGTTGCCTATGCTGGAAAACCTTTAGGGATCATTGCAATCGCCGATACCGTCCGACCCGAAGCCGCTCGAACGATCGCTCGATTGAGACAAATGGGCGTTCAAGAAATCGTGATGCTGACCGGGGACAACGATCGCACCGCCCGCAGTATCGCCAAGGAAATCGGAATTGATCAAGTGTATTCAGAACTGCTGCCTGAGAACAAAGTAGACGTGGTGCGATCGCTCCAGCGACAGTATCAAACCGTTGCGATGATCGGCGATGGCATCAACGATGCCCCTGCTTTAGCTCAAGCGTCAGTTGGGATTGCAATGGGAACTGCCGGAAGCGATGTGGCACTGGAAACTGCAGACATCGTATTGATGGCAGATCGGCTCGAACGGTTGGTGATTGCGATTCGTCTGGGTCGTCGCTCTCAACGAGTTGTGAAACAGAACATTGTGTTTGCCCTCAGCTTCATTGTGCTGTTGCTGATTGCGAACTTTGTCGGTCAAATTACTCTTCCGCTGGGTGTCGTGGGACATGAGGGATCGACCGTGCTAGTGACTCTCAGTGGCTTAAGGTTGCTAAAAAATTGACGGGTCGAAGGATAGGATTGAGTCAAAGGAAGTTTCATGAACTTGCTCGATGTCTAGCCCCCTCCTAAAGACGAAATTCCACATTCCAGCGCTCCGATCATCGTTGGTTAAGCGCGATCGTCTGATTGGGTTGTTAAATCAGGGCATAGAACGTAAATTAATTCTGGTTTCGGCTCCAGCGGGTTTTGGTAAGACCACGCTATTGAGCGACTGGTCACATCAGACTGGAATGGCTGTCAATTGGCTCTCGCTGGACGAACGCGATAACGACCTTACACGATTCTGGACTTACATAGTTGGGGCACTTCAACGAACGCACATCAAAGTTGGAGAAGCTACGTTAGCAATGCTTCACTCCACAGAATCAATCCCATTTGAGTCGTTTCTCATTCCATTAATCAACGAGATTGCCAACACCAAAGATAACATTGCTCTGATTCTAGATGACTACCATGTGATTATTAATCATCCAGTTCACGAATCACTCACCTTTTTGCTGGATCATCTGCCTTCACAACTACATTTAGTGATTGCCAGCCGCGTTGATCCCTCATTGCCTCTAGCGCGACTCCGTGCCCGTGGTCAGTTGATTGAGCTACGATCGGCTGATCTGCGCTTCACTCAAGCCGAAGCAACCTCTTTTCTCAGTGAGGCAATTAGGCTCCCGTTATCCAAAGAACAGGTTGAAGCAATTCAGGAGCGGACAGAAGGATGGATTGCAGGATTGCAGTTGGCAGCACTATCGATGCAGGATGCCGATGATCTTGCAGCCTTCATCGCCTCATTCAAAGGAACTCAGCGCTATATTTTGGATTATCTTGCTGAAGAAGTTTTAGAACGCCAACCCAAACACCTGCAAACGTTTCTCTTGCGAACCTCTGTTCTGAAACGAATTTGCGGCTCTTTGAGTGAGGCGATTGTTGGCGAGACTATTATCACTGGGTCAAAAACATTAGAACAGCTAGAACGACAGAATCTGTTTGTTGTGCCTCTTGATCATGAGCGTACCTGGTATCGATATCATCATCTCTTTCAAGAACTCTTGCGTCATTTTCTTGACCGTGCTGAACCCGGTCAAGCGGCAGAATATCATCGCCGAGCTGCCCACTGGTTTTACCAAAACGAATGGGTCACAGAAGCCCTTCAGCACAGCATTGCGGCTCAGGATTTTGATTGGGCAGCAGATGTGATTGAGCAAGAGGCACAGATGCCTAACCCACGGATTGAGCCAGGTGTGCTACTGATTTATCTAGAAGCGCTGCCGTCTGAAGAAGTCTGGACTCGTCCGTGGCTGTTA
>JAYVFW010000191.1:0-15367 GCA_043772715.1 Phormidesmis sp.
AAGCGAACAAGGCAGATCGAAGAGGATGCAGGGATGCAACCTAGACGGGGACGATGCTCCAAAAATTATCTGCCACCTACACCGTTTAAATTGGTATCACTAATTAATTACTAATCAATTAACGTCAGTTCAATGAGTTCTTTCGCTGCGTTCTTCAGCCCTTCAGCCCCCTAAATCCCCCAAAATTGGGGGATTTAGGGGGCTGCCTGGATTTGCAACTACAACGAAAAGCTTCACCGAATTGACGTTAATCACCGCTTTGCCCACGGAATTAGAGGATCTTTTGCAATGTGATTAGCCACCGCAGATGCCCCATAGCGGTTGAGATGGCTGGGATCAGAGAAGAAATCATGCTCAGTTTTCCATTCTTCACCCAAGTTGCGGTAGGTGAACCCCAACTCAGCAGCAGTGCGGAGCATATATTGCTGGAAGGCTTGCTCGTGATTTCGGCGCACCGAGTCGAGATATTCTCCCGACAAAGGGAGATTGATGAACACCAGCGGAATTTTTTGCGATTGAGTGAACGCAGCTAAAGAGGCGATCGCCGCAGACTGCCCGCCCTCTAGTCGAAAATCAGCATAGTCGCCATCGCTATTGCCTGCCACTCTAGAATATTTCTGATAATAAGTTGCTGGGTTAAATCGATTTGAGATCGGCAGAAAGCCGTTGACATCAATTAATCCCTGTCCGTCTTGAGAAATGGTCAGATCAGTGTTTTGAGCAGCATTGGAATGGGGGCTGAATCCAGATGCGATCCCACTCTGAAACAGCGTCTTAAGAGATTCTCGCTGATCGTAAGTGCTAGAAAGATTTGCCAACGATTGGTTCAGCCAGGTGTTAACGGTTTGATAGCTGTCGGCAACGACTGAGTTAGTAGACGAAATCGTGTCTAACGAAGTCGTTAAAGATGACTCAGGGACGGGAGAAGTTGGGGCAGACGCGATCGTCGATGACGAATCAATGGGAATCTTTTTAAAGCCTTGGGAGACAGCGATCGCGTTGTAGGTGACATCAACCCGCCCACTGTTAACCGCCCGTGAGCCATCTGCCCAGATAATCAGCTTGGGCATCTTTTCGGCAGGCAATAATCGACGCACAATAAAGTCCACCACTTGAGCCGTCGCCCCATTCACCCCAAAGTTAAAGATCTTTAAACCAGGATAACCCTGCGCCGCCAATGCTTGCTGTAACGCAGCAGGATCAATGCCTCGCATAGCTCTAGAACTGCCCACCACCAAAACATCAGGCGCTCCTAATTTCTCAACATATTGACGGTAGAGAACCAGCTTTTCATCAAGTTGGCGAGCGTTAAACGTCGGATAGGGCGATCGAGTCGCGTCAACCACGGCTTTTTGCTGAAGTTGAGCCGCCGCCAGCGCTTTAGCAGTAGGGACACCTGCGATCGTACCCGTTGCAGGACTCGGATCATCCGTTGAAAGCACCGTTTGCCCCGACTGAGTAAAACCAGACCCATTAAACGCATCGACGCGCCCAATTCCAGGTTTTTGCAGCGATATTTGAGGCAGTATGATCTCTTCTGAGGCGACTGGAGACGGAGATAGGGTGGCGATCGCAGTCGGCTTTGGCTCAGTTTTGGGCTTGAGCAGTTGCCCCAAAATCCAATCAGATTGCAGCGTGAGCAGCAGACCGAGCGTGCCCCACACCAGCGCCAGTTTAGTGTTTTGAGCCAGTCTCGGTGTTGCGTCTAGCGATCGATGGCTCGGAGTCTCCACGACGAATAGCTGCGATCGCGTCAAAACGCCCTGCATCGATTCGAGCAGCCGATTTAAGGCAACTTGCAGATCGTCAGCAGTCAGGTCAGGTCGCCGCGTCAACTCGCCCGATTCAGTCAGCAAATCGCCCACATATTCGTCTGAGGCAGCAAACTCTGGAGTCGCAGCAGGCACAATGCGATCGCGGAACCCAAAATCAGCCCCATAGCTCCAAGCAGGTCGGGCTTGTCCGGCTCTGCGTCCATAAATTCTTACCCCAGCGACCCCTGGAATATCCAGTAGCTTGAGGAACCGAGCGATCGCCGTTCCAACGCGGTTTTGAGGCGGACAGAGCGGCGCATCTGCCATGATGTGCAGGAGATCTTCTTTTTGCCGCACCTGAATGCGAATGCCGCCCGTAGCAAGTTGGCGATCGAGATCGGGGTTAAGCAACCGACTCAGCAAAAACGCGATCGCCGGAATGTCTCCTTTTTCTGCCAGCCAGTGAGTCGAGTCTGACAAAGCCGGGTGAATCGAGGCAGGCAAATTTAGCCACTCGACCCAAGCGGGACTATCCGGCTCGGAAGACTGAAGTTTAGCGGAATCAGTGTGGGGAGCTTCCACTCCATAAACGGCGGCAGATCGAATGCCTTGAGGAGCGATCGCTTCTAACAAAAACTTGATTGCGGCAATGACTCGGGTCTGATCGGGCGCGTTTTCCCCCACACAAGAAATGTGAAGGGTCGTGTCTTTAAGCGTTGCAGAGGCGTGAATATGCCGATCGAACGTGCGATCAAGGAGCCGAGAAATCGCGGCGGGGTCGCCCCATCGTGCCCACGCTTTGAGCATCTCATCGGGAGGAGTTAGATCGACTCGCAGCGTCCAGTCAGGCTGTAGCTCTCCGTGAACCTGGCTAAACACGATCGCCGACTCAAAGCCAGTTAGCTCTAAATCTCGCAGTTTTTGAGCGATCGATTCCGCCATCAGCGACACATCAGGGCTGTAGGCAGACTCACACATCACCCAGAGCCGCGAGTGGTCTAATTCACCATCTTTTGACGGGATGGTTTTCGCACTGGCTCGAACTGCCACCCCTAAACTGTTGAGAGACTCACTTAAATAACGAGCGATCGCGTCCGGTCGCCCTTGCTTGGCGAGGCGAATATTGGCGATCGCGAGTGACGAGTTTGCAGGGTCATTGAGACTAATAGACCGTGCATTCGGAGCTTTTTGCAGCTTTTCTAGATAGCGATCGAGCTGATTGAGATCAATCACGTCAGCCCAGCTAGGATGGGGCTGACCCAGCACCCGCCCATAAAGCAAAACTTGATAGACTTGAGGCTGATCATCTGCGATAAAGCGCTCTAAACTCGTCTCGGCAAGCGCTTTAACGACGCGAAGTAACAGGGGCGATCGCGGTGGGCACGTCTGACCTTCACACAAAACATAAAGATTATTACCCCGCAACCGCACCTGCACCCGCACCTGCGGCGAGTCAACGACCTGACTAAGCCACTGCACTAAACTGAGTCTGTTTTCGGCTGGTTTTATTGAAGACGGCGGGCGCTCAGGTACGTTCAACATCAGAAGCGGAATTCCTTGGGGTAGGGACGACTCGTTTTGCTCTCTAGATTTGATAGGGTAAGCAAAAGTTGACGAATCAAGTTAAAAACGGGTTAACAACTCAGGCTCTAAATTCATAAACTTGCTAGGCTAAATATAGTGCATGGGTAGACGCACAGGACTGCGATCGATCCCAAGCTGTGAAAAGCGATCGGGCACTTTCTTCTGCTTCTGATCGGGTAATTCTATCCATAGCTTCAAAATGCGGCAGCTTTTGGCGTTTTCAGACTGAAATCTTAGAGATTCTAGTCTAAAAACAAAGAATCATGACTATTTATTAGAAAATTGAACCTGGATCTAGCGTTCAGACCACGTAAAGACACTTTGACGTTCAACTGTTTATTTGAGAAGCTGCTATGGAATCTTCTAATCAAATCTCTACGATCGAGCCTTCTGGTTTCGGCTTAGATCCTGAAATCTTAATCGGACTGGCGGTGTTGCCAGTGCTGGCGGGCATGGTTGGAGTTCGAGCCTTAGCCGAGGGGCTGCGCGACCTCGGATCGCTGAGTGAAGAAATTTTTAGGGGCGATCGTCTCCCGATTTTAGAATTCTCATTAGACCTCCTGCACGAATCCGGGAACGCCCCCTAAATCCCCCATAAATGGGGGACTTTGAACCGCAAGTTTTCTCAAAGTCCCCCAGGATGGGGGATTTAGGGGGCACAAGCCGACCCAAACGCAGCGAGGTCTGAGAGCCGTTGATATCGAGAATTCTATTCATGCAGGAGGTCTATTGCCCCTAGATGAACGTCCTTCCGATACAAGTTATACAGATTGAATGATTCGCGACCATTAGGATAAAATATTTGCCCGTAAAATTGTTGAGTATCTCTGCTGGAACCGCTTTATGAGTTCGACCCGCCCCTCTCCCGAAGAATCTTCCAGAATCGCTATAGAAGCTAAGGCAGTGTCAGATATGTCATCAGATGATATTGGAGTGTTTACCTCTGACCTCTTTCTTCGCCATCGTCTCAAAATCGTAGAAGACCTGTGGGAAGCGGTTTTGCGTCAAGAGTGCGGTCAAGAACTGGTCGATCTGCTCAATCAACTGCGCGAGATGTGTTCGCCCGAAGGCCAAGCCACGACCTTTGCCGAGTCGGACGTGCTGCAAGTGGTCGAAAAGCTCGATCTCAATGAGGCAATTCGGGCGGCTCGGGCTTTTGCCCTTTATTTTCAACTGATCAACATTGTTGAGCAGCACTACGAGCAGCGAGATCAGCAGCAGCAATATCGGGCGGCTCGTGAAGCAGCGCCTTCTTCAAATATCAAGCATGATTATGGTCAATCGCCTGAAACGACCTCTAGCTTAGAAGCCGATTTGCTCGCAAAAAGTATGCACGAAAGCAACTTGCGGCGAGAAGTGGGGACGTTTCACTGGCTCTTTCCTAAGCTCAAGCGGCTGAATGTGCCACCTCAGCAGATTCAACGGCTGATTGATCAGCTCGACGTGTGGCTCGTGTTTACGGCGCACCCGACTGAGATTGTGCGTCACACCATTCGCGACAAACAGCGCCGCATCGCCAAGATTTTGCGAGAACTCGATCGCGTCGAAGACAACCTCAAATCAATGGGGCTATCTTCCTCCTGGGAAGCGGAATCGCTGCGCGACCAACTCACCGAAGAAATTCGCCTCTGGTGGCGCACCGACGAGCTGCACCAATTTAAGCCTACTGTCCTCGATGAAGTCGATTACACGCTGCACTACTTCCAAGAGGTGCTGTTTGACGCGATTCCTCACCTTTATCAGCGCTTAAAGCAAGGGTTGCATTCTTCGTTTCCAGGGATGCAGATGCCCCGCTATAACTTTTGTCAGTTTGGCTCGTGGGTGGGTTCCGATCGCGATGGCAATCCCTCGGTCACGCCTCATGTCACCTGGCAAACTGCCTGCTATCAGCGGCGCATGGTGCTAGAAAAATATGTTCATTCGCTCGATCATTTGATTGATCTGCTGAGTTTGTCTCTGCACTGGAGCGATGTGTTGCCCGACTTGCTCGAATCTTTAGAGCAAGACCAGCAGCGAATGCCCGATGTTTATGAACAACTCTCCGTTCGCTATCGTCAAGAACCCTATCGCTTAAAGCTGTCTTACATTCAAAAGCGGCTGAGAAATACGCTAGTTCGCAACGAGCAGATGTATAACAGCGATGCGCTTCCCCAAGAAATTCCTGAATATGATGAAGCGATTGTCTACAGTTCGGGCAAAAATTTCCTCGCAGAACTGCGGATGATTCAGCGCAACCTGTCTGAAACTGGACTAAACTGCCGCGATTTGGATCATTTGATCTGTCAGGTCGAAATTTTTGGCTTTAACCTCGCACACCTCGACATTCGGCAAGAAAGCACTCGCCACGCCGACACCCTCAACGAGATCGCTGACTATCTCCAAGTGTTGCCCAAACCCTATAACGAGATGTCAGAATCTGAAAAGACTATCTGGCTGGCAACCGAGCTTCAGACCCGCAGACCGCTGATCCCGGCTGAGTTACCTTTCTCAGAAAAAGCGCGGGAAACGATCGCCACCTTCCGCATGATGCGAAAGCTTCAGCAAGAGTTTGGACTCGACATCTGCCGCACCTACATCATCAGCATGAGCCACGATGTTAGCGATATGCTCGAAGTCTTGCTGCTCTTAAAAGAGGCCGGACTCTATGACCCCGCGACTGGGGTAAGCACGGTGCAAGTGGTGCCGCTGTTTGAGACGGTCGAAGATCTGCTCAAAGCGCCCTCTGTTTTGACCGAGATCTTTCAACTTCCTTTCTATCGATCGATGCTGTCAGGTGGTTTTGCACCACGGGAAGAAGGGGCGATCGCCGAACCCAAAGACACATCCGCAATTCTGCACAGCGTCTCATTGCAGGAAGTGATGTTGGGCTATTCTGACAGCAATAAAGACTCTGGGTTTCTCAGCAGCAACTGGGAAATTCACAAGGCCCAACAAGCGCTGCAAGACATTGCTGACCAGCATGGGGTTGCTCTGCGAATCTTCCATGGTCGCGGCGGCTCGGTCGGTCGCGGCGGCGGCCCTGCTTACGAGGCGATTTTGGCGCAGCCCGGTCGCAGCGTCAACGGGCGGATCAAGATTACCGAACAGGGCGAAGTGCTGGCATCGAAGTATTCTCTCCCAGAGTTGGCATTGTTTAACTTAGAGACGGTGACAACTGCGGTGATTCAGGGCAGTTTGTTGAGAACTGGCTTTGACGACATTCAGCCCTGGCACGAGATTATGGAGGAGTTGGCGGCAAAGTCGCGGACTCATTATCGGGGGCTAATTTATGAACAGCCAGACTTTATTGACTTCTTTCATCAAGTGACTCCGATCGAGGAGATCAGTCAACTCCAAATCAGTTCTCGCCCTGCTCGTCGCGGCGGCAAGAAAGATCTGGCAAGTCTGCGAGCAATTCCCTGGGTGTTTAGCTGGACTCAAAGCCGTTTTCTGCTGCCTTCGTGGTATGGAGTCGGCACCGCACTGCAAAGTTTTCTAGCAGAACACCCTGAAGAACACTTGAAGTTACTCCGCTACTTCTATCTCAAATGGCCATTCTTTAAAATGGCGATCTCAAAAGTTGAAATGACGCTCTCAAAAGTCGATCTGCAAATTGCTGGACACTACGTGAGTGAGTTAACTCAACCCGAAGATCGCGAACGGTTTGCGCCCGTTTATGAACAAATTCTCAGTGAGTATTACCTGACCCGCGAACTGGTACTAACCATCACCGAACACAAGCGTTTGTTAGATGGCGACCCAGAATTGCAGCGATCGGTGCAGCTTCGCAATGGCACGATCGTGCCGCTCGGATTCCTGCAAGTTTCACTACTCAAGCGTTTACGTCAACACAAAACCTTTGCGGCGGCAGGGGTGGTGCGATCGCGCTACAGCAAAGGCGAACTGCTGCGGGGCGCACTGCTCACCATCAACGGTATTGCCGCCGGGATGAGAAACACGGGCTGATGAGTTGGCTCCATGAATCTATGATCTCTGAACAAATGGTGGGACAGCTTATTCCTCAAGAGACGATCGAGGACATCATTGCAGCGATTACATCAAAGTTTAATCCCCATAAGATTCTCTTGTTTGGTTCTTATGCCAGTGGAACCCCGACACCCGATAGTGATTTGGATCTATTAGTGGTGATGGATACCGATCGTCCTAAAAATAAACGATCGACCCCCATTCGGTTGTTGTTTCAGCCCATGCTTTGTGCGATGGATGTCTTGGTTTTTACGCCCGAAGAGGTTGCCTACTGGAATGGGACAGTCAATCACATTATCACAGAGGCGTTTCAGACGGGAAAAGTGCTTTATAACGGCTCCGCATCTTGAGCTTGCACGGTGTTGACGGCTCTAGTAATTATCGAAGGAAGTCGTTGCAAAGATTCGATTTAATCTGTCGATCGCTTGAATTTTGGTAGAAATCGCGGCGTTGCTGAATGCAAGTATGAATCTGTCTATCGAGGCTGAATCCTTTCGCCCCTAAATCCCCCATGAATGGGGGACTTTGAACTCCGGTTCCCCCAAAATTGGGGGTTAGGGGGCGAGATCGCAGGGTGGTTTACGTCGAGAATTTTATTCATGCAGGAGGTCTAATCAGGCGGAAATTTAGGTCGATAGAGTGGCGTAGAAAATAGTTTAGCGAAAGCAGAACGGCGATCGCTAACCGTCTCCCCTGACAAGTTCCACATCGTTTCATAGAAGAAGAACGAAACTCCGGCAAACTTGCGATCGCGAACAATCTGAACTTGATCTTGAATCTGCTTAAACGCGACCGGACGATCTTTCAGTCCCGTTAAAATGCCGACCCCGGTTGGAATGTGCGATCGAGCCGCCTGCACTTCGGGACGCATTAATTCATCTGCAAATCCTTGAAGACTGTCGCGGTAGACCTGCAAAACTAACTCTTCTAACAATCCTGTTTGCTCCCAAGTCCGCCAATCTTGCAGCGAATGCGTGTAAGAAAAATCGTAGTTGTTGGGCGACAAAGAGATAAAAACGTGATGCTTTCGAGCTTTAACAGACTCAAAAACCTGCGTCATAAAAGCTGTAATTTTATCGGCTCTCCACTTTGTCCAAGCTGGATCTTGGGCATTGGCTGGCGGAGATTTTCCTGCGTTTTCTTTCTGATAGAGCGCAATCGTAAAGTCATCGTAGCCAAACTCAAACGGTAATCCAAAATGATCGTCAAACTGAATTCCGTCAATATCGTAATTGCTAACCAATTCTAGAATCAAACTAGAAATGAATTTTTGCACCTCTGGCTTAAACGGGTTGAGCCACACCCGCGGATATTTGCCTTCTTGCCAGACTTGCGTTTTGTCTGATCGTTGAGTCAACCAATCAGGATGCATCTGCGCCAGTTCTGAATCGGCAGGTGCCATAAACCCAAACTCAAACCACGGAATCACACTCAATTTGCGCTGGTGTCCCTGTTCCACAAATTCTTTGAGCATATCGCGATCGGTCAGCCCCACCGCTTCGGGTCGCGGATCGTAGGCAACTCCGATCGTTTTTTTCGCTGTCTCACTGGGATAGAGCGTGTAGCCCCAATTCCACACGGCGGGATAGAGGGTGTTGAGATTCGCATCTGCCAATTCTTGGATAGTTTTGGTGAGTTGATCGCGACTAAACATCACATCACTATCAATATTCGTCAGCCAAACCCCGCGAATCTCACTCAGTTGGGCTGCTGGCTTTCCAGCCACATATTGATCGGGCACCAAAGCGATCGTATTGGGTAGAGCGCGACACAGAAAAGCAGCAATGTCTCCCCGCGTCGCAGGTTGATTAGGGTTCAACTGTTTGACGTTGGGGTAGTTGACCACAACGCGCTGCTCGGTGGCACCTGCGATCGTATTCTTTGCATAGTCTGGAATGCTCTGAGCATCGCTAAAAACAGCCAACGTCTGATCAACAGGCTGCTTGGGGGCGTAACCTACACCGCTCGCCAAAGATGCTAACGCCTGCACACGAGGAATATTTTGATTGGGTCGAAAGGTTTTGTCAGGGTAGCCAGAAAAGAAATTTGCGTCTACGGCTGCCGAAATCGCGCCCGCTGCCCAAAATCCGTTAGGAATATCCCGAAATTGAATGCCTCTACTCGGAATGGTGGCATTCACCACTCCCGGAAAAGCCGTGACCAGCAAAGCTGCATATTCGGCACGAGTCACCGGGCTATTGGGGCGAAACGTCCGATCGGGATAACCGTTAATAATCTTGCGATCGGTCAGCGCTTGAATGCAGGGCTGCGCCCAATGACCTTGAATATCAGAAAATCGAGCTTGAGCAGAGGCGGGTGAAACGTTTGAGCAAAGCACCCCTGTTACAGTCAGCAGAAAAACGAAAAGGCAGATCAAACGAAACTGCCAACGACGATGATTTAACATTTCAATACTAAAAAGCGACTTTGTTTAGGAAGCTACAACAGCCTTAAGTAGAATTCGGCGTTGCTGAACGCAAATATGAATTGCCCCCTAGCCCCCCAAGTTTGAGGGGAACCAGAATCTTAAAGTCCCCCAAAATCGGGGGATTTAGGAGGCGAAAGGATTCAGCCTCGATAGACAGATTCATACTTGCATTCAGCAACGCCTAGAATTCCAATACTTTAAGACAAGTGTGGCAACCAGAGGTGTCGCGGCAATACAAATAAATAATGGGTAGAAGCACTATTAAATGCCGCTACCCACTACTCAGAAACGAAATCAGCGGCGTTCTTTTGACCAAAACCTCCGAGGTTTACGTAAGTTCTAACGGTCGTGAATCTCGATCGTCCTACCGTTCTACATCAACATAGAGATCATCAGAGTCTTGCTCGTCAGCCTGATCGGCGTAAGGGTCTTCAATCACAGAATCATCAACTCCGCTGTAGCCCGTGCCAAATTGATTGACCTCATTGCTAGTATTTGGAGGCGTTCCGCTATAGCCTGTCCCAAACTGATTGGCATCATCGCCAGTGCTGGGAGACGTTCCAGCATAGCCAAGACCCGTTTGATTGGTATGATCGTCAGACTTTTGGCTGTCAGGATCTACGCCATCATAACCCGTTCCAAACTGATTGGCTGAAGCGTCATCGCTCTGGCTAGCAGGACGATCGCGATTGTCAGGAGCTTGATCTTTCACATCATTCTTCTTTACCATGACAATTCTCCAAAAGTTAGCTAAGACGGCAACTGTATTTCGTAAATACTTTTCAACTATCCTCGGAAGTGCATTAAAAGTCCTCACGCTCTCGGCAGAATTATGGAGCGCAAACCTCTCTCTTTAAGAAGAGATCGGTCGGAGATCATAAATTGCCAGAGAACGTTATCTAACCGCCGCTAATCTTCGCTTTGTAGCCCAACTGCACCAAAATCTGCACCAACTTTTGAGCATGATCGCCCTGAATCTCTAACGTCTCTTCTCTAGCCGTGCCACCCGTTCCGCACTGATTTTTTAACGTCTTTAGCAACGCGCCCAGCGTTTCAGCTTTTCCTTGAAATCCAGTGATCATAGTCACGGTCTTTCCGCCACGACCTTTGCGAGACACCTGCACCCGCAAATTTTGCTGATTGGGTGGCAAGTCAGGAACCCCACGCTGCAAAGCCTCTGAGTTGCTGTTACCAAACTCAGAATAGACAATTTTATCTTTAGGAGCATCACCAGACTGAGAAGATTTGCGCTTTGAAACTGCCATAGTGAGAACAGGAAAACTGCCGACCTCTATAATAAAGGGTGTTCTCTACACTCATCTAGCGATCGTGACGACTACACCGCTTCCTCGCAGTCTCCAAACAGATTCTTCGCCCCAAAACCGACCCGACTCTCTCGGCAGATTTGGCAAGTTTGGCGGGAAGTATGTCCCTGAAACCTTGATGCCTGCTCTATTTGAGCTAGAGGCAGCCTATCAGCAATATCGCAACGATCCCGATTTTCAGCAAGAGCTGCAAGGGCTTTTGCGCGATTATGTGGGTCGTCCCAGTCCGCTCTATTTTGCAGAGCGATTGACTGAACATTACGCTCGACCTGATGGCACAGGTGCCCAGATTTATCTCAAGCGAGAAGATTTAAACCACACCGGGGCGCACAAGATTAACAATGCTCTAGCTCAAGCTCTTCTCGCAAAACGCATGGGCAAACAGCGCGTCATTGCCGAAACGGGCGCAGGTCAGCATGGAGTGGCGACCGCAACCGTCTGCGCTCGATTTGGGCTGAAGTGCATTATTTACATGGGCGTTCACGACATGGAGCGGCAGTCGCTCAACGTCTTTCGGATGCGGTTGATGGGGGCAGAAGTTTGTCCCGTCGCATCTGGGACAGGGACGCTCAAAGATGCGTGTTCTGAAGCGATTCGCGACTGGGTGACGAATGTAGAGACGACTCACTACATTCTCGGTTCGGTTGCAGGTCCGCATCCCTATCCTATGATGGTGCGCGATTTTCATGCGGTGATTGGTCAAGAGACGCGCGTTCAGGCGCAAGAGAAGTGGGGCGGCTTGCCCGATATTTTGCTGGCTTGCGTGGGCGGTGGCTCGAATGCGATCGGGCTGTTCCACGAGTTTATCGACGAGCCGAGCGTTCGCCTGATTGGGGTCGAAGCGGCAGGTCACGGAGTCGAAACCGAAAAACACGCGGCAACGCTGACAAAAGGGCGAGTCGGCGTTTTGCACGGGGCAATGAGCTATCTGCTGCAAGATGAAGACGGTCAAGTGATTGAGCCGCACTCGGTCAGCGCTGGGCTAGATTACCCTGGAGTAGGCCCCGAACACAGTTTCTTAATGGAACTCGGACGCGCCGAATATTATGCTGTCACCGATCAGCAAGCGTTAGACGCATTCCAGCGATTATCGCAGCTAGAAGGCATTATTCCTGCCCTAGAGACGGCACACGCGATCGCTTATCTCGATACGCTTTGTCCTCAATTGACGGGCAGCCCTCGCCTTGTGATCAATTGCTCTGGTCGCGGTGACAAAGATGTGCTGACGGTTTCTAAAATTCTCAATCCATGAATATATTTGTCGATCGCGTCATTCGATTTACGGATTGAATGGCGCGATCGGTAAGTTGAAGATTGAGAAATTGAGCCGCAGCAACAAGATTAAGATAGGCTGAGAGTAACTGATTCCGAGGACTCGTACTAGTGTAAAACTAAGTTCTAGCATTCAATCATGGAGAAAACCCCTGTGGCGAAACATCGGTTTAACTCAAAAACTCAGCCGAGTGCTGCGGTTGGCAGTGTGGAAGATGCCTTTCAAGCGCAACTGCTATCGCTGCTGACCCAAAAAAAATATCGTCAGGCGATCGAAGAAATTAAAAAAGTTCGCCGCACTCAGCCTGATCTTGAGTTTAAGCCCACAGAAGCTGAGATCTGGTCACGGCGGGGTCAGCAAGAATTTCAGAAAGCCGATTTTAAGCAAGCAGAAAGCTCGTTCCGGCAAGCGCTGAACTTGGGATTGCACGGAGAAGCACATTATTGGTTGGCAAAATGTCTGGTATCTCTAGATCGGTTGGATGCTGCCTTAGATCTGATTCGCGCTGCATTTGAACAAGGAACCCTCCCCAAAGAGTTTGCGATCTGCTACTTGAAACTTTTGTTACTCAAGGGCGATACCCCAACGGTCGAGCAGTTGATCACCAAACAAGCCAAGCGGTTTAGCGCCGCGCAGCTTCATTGGGTTCGCGGGGTGTTAGCGCTTAAAAGTGGCGAACCAGAAACGGCTTTGACCTCGTTTCAGAAAGTCAAGCGCCCGGTCACACCGGGAGATTTGCCGGATGCTTGGGTCGTTTACGCGCAGCAAGCGATCGAAAACTGGGACGCTGCTGCCACCAAATTAGGACTCGTGGCATCTTCTCCAGTGTGGGGCGCGTTTTACGACAAGCCCAAGTTTCTCGATCATCCAATCTTGACGAGACTAGCCACCTTTCAGCAGGCAAAGACGGGAAACATCGAAAAGATTCTAGTCAAACAAACCGATCAAGCTGCTCAAGAACTGCTGGGTGCTTTAGCGGTCGTGCAACTGATTGATCAGGGCAACTATCACGATGCAGGACACGCTTTGCTAAAAGTGGGGCAGTCTAAACGATTTCCTGAATGGGTCAACCTGCGATCGCCGCTCCTCATTTTGGCAGGACAACAAGCCTTCACGCAAGGCGAAACCGAGTGTGCCGTCCAACTCTGGCAACCTTTACTAAATGAACCAGCTTTAAATCCTCAACTTGCAGTTAATGCGCTAGAAGCGCTAGAAATTAACGACGCGGGACAGGAACGACAACGCTTATTAACCCGCTTAGTGAGATGGATCGAGCAAGATGCAAAGAAACATCCTGAGAATTGGACAGAAGAACGTTTAAAGCTGACCTTAGCACACGCGCACTGTCGCCTTGCCGATGCTTGGATTTCAATGGGACGAACCCGAACTGCGATCGCAGAATTTCAACAAGCAGAACGCATTTTCCCCACCTCGCCGGAAGTATTGGGACGCAAAGGACTGTTAGCGGCGGATGAGAAAAAAACTCAAGACGCGATCGATCTGTTAACCCAAGCGATCGAGGGCGGCTGTCGCTATGAAGAAGTGTACGAATCCTTGCTGAACTGTTGGCGAGAGCTAGGAAACACGGGCGCAGTGAACGAAGCCCGCCGTCGCTATGGAAAGTTTTTTGGGGATCTGAACGCCGAAACAGAGGTCGAGCTTGCTCCTTGGATTGATGCCCTTGCAACTCAGAGCTACCCGTTTTATAGTCATTTAGTTCAAAGTTCCCGCGCTAATGATCCGGCGGTGCGGGCGTGTCAAATCTTTATCGAATCGGCGCAAGGAAATCCAACTTCGAGTGGGAAAATTTCTCTCGATCAGGCGAAAGCAATCGAGCGGTGGGAATCTCTGTTACAAGGATTGTCTACCCAAGAGCAGATTCCGGTATCAGCAGCGATCGCGCTCTCTGTCCAACTGTTTGCCAAGCGCGAAAAGGGAATCGCGGCATTAGTCACTGACTATATGCTGAAGATCGCGAATGTCAAAGCAGACTATCCCGAAGCAAGAGTCGCGCATCTTGTGGTCTTGGCAGTCAAAGAAGGCAATAACCCTCAGAGACTTCAGTTGCCAATTCAGTCCTATTTGGCGGCGATGCCTCAGCCTGGAAATGCGTTAGCCACCGTGCAACTGCAAGTGCGTCTCTTTGCTCAGACTTCGATTTTGCGATCGTTCCTCGATGAAGCTCTGACACGAGAACCTCAAAATTCGCTATTGCTTCTGGCAAAAGCAACCACGTTTCCACCCACTACAAAACAGTATGAAGACTTGAAGCAGCAGGGATTTGATCTCGCTCGGCGGCTCCAAGATGCCAAAGCACTGCAAGCTTTTCGCGCCGAACAAGCCTTTCTCTCGACTCAAGAAGCTCAGAGACTTTTGCCGAACCCAGAGCAATTAGACAACCTTGATTTTGAAGGAATGGAAGCCATGCTTGAAGCCATGATTCGCAATATGTTGGGCGGTCAAATGCCACGGGCAGAACTCGATCGTATGATGCCTGAACTGAAGCAACAAATGATGAACGATATGCCAAACTTCAGCGACGACGAAGAGTTTGAAGAGGACGACTTTGATTTGGATGCCATTTTTGGAGGCAGCCCAAAGAAACGCAAACGCAGTTTTCGAGATTTATAAGATTCGTCGTTAAAATTCAAATCTATGACCTCCCACTACGATCGCCTAAGCATTTCCCCAACCGCCAGCCCTGCCGAAGTCAAAGCCGCTTATCACGCCAAGCTGCGAGAGTTTCCTGCCCACACTCATCCAGAAGACTTTAAAGCCATTCGCACCGCTTATGAAGCGATTCGCACTGGGGCAGCGAGTCAATCAGAGGATTTCTTTAAGATTCGTCCTTTAGAAGCAACGATCGACCCAGAGCCGTTAACTCAGCTTCGAGAGCGAGTGATGGTACAACTTGAAGTCAGTTTAGATGACTTGATTCGCGCTACATTTTGAGGAAGATTCATGCTCGATCGTCAAGCTCTATTTGAAAAGTTACTCGGCTATCTTCAGTCAACGCCCCAGCCGCCTGAGTATTTGG
>JAYVFW010000192.1:0-15337 GCA_043772715.1 Phormidesmis sp.
AGTGGTCTTTGAGTTTGGAGTTGTTTCTGAGTTGGCGATTGATCCCTGGGATCAGCCCTTACAAGCAATTTGCACTGAACGGGAATACCTTGACATTAATAGACCTCCTGCGTGAATAGGCTTTCAGATATAAACTGCTCTCAGGTCTCGCTCCGTTTGGGTCGGCTTGTGCCCCCCAAATCCCCCAGAATGGGGGACTTTGAAACCGTAAGTCTTCTCAAAGTCCCCCAGAATGGGGATTTAGGGGGCGTTCCCGGATTCGTGCAGGAGGTCTAATGTGTAGTTGCTTTGAGCATATGGTAGACAATCAATAGCTGCGTCAGCGCCAACGGATAGCTTTGAATGATTTCTCCCGTTGTTCCGACGACTCTGCCGATCTCTGGGTTCATCTCTCGATTGCAAACGTTTAATAAGTGTGGCGCTTCGCTACAGATAAACTTTTCTAGCTCTCGCACCTGCTCACTGGTGGCGTGTCCGTCAATCTCTAACACATCGACGGGTTTGCCCATATCTCGCTCAAGCCCTAATCGAATCGCGGGGGGCGGACTTGGGTTAGACGGCGCAATGATCTGGCTCAAGTCAGGATGCGGGATCGTTGGACGCAAAACCAATCGCACATTTAAGTGTCCATTCATTTCCTGCAACTGATCAGCGGGTGGATAAAAGCTAACCACCATATCGGCCCACGATCGCTGCGGTCGAATATATTGATCCGAATCGGGTTCGCGCTTTTGCAACTCTGCGAGAACCTGCTCGGCGCCATAGCCCCGCTTTTGCGTATCGCGTTTGACTTTCCACTGAGTTCGCAGTGGCTCAGGCGGTGCTAGATAAACTTTGACATCATAGCAATCTCGCACGCCGCGAGTTGAGTAGCCCAACAATCCCTCAACAATCAAAAACTGACTTGGCTTAATATATTTCGGTGCCTCAAAGGTGCCTGTTTTGTGGCTATAAACAGGTTTGAGAATCGACTGCCCCGTTCTCAGCAGAGACAGGTGCTGCTGCATGATGTCGAGGTGATTGCAGTCGGGGTGTAAGGCGGTGATGCCTAGCTCTGCTCGCTGAGTACGATCGTAGCGGTGATAATCATCGGTGCAGATTGTGGTGACGTTTTCTTCTCCCAACACCTGGGCAATTCCTTTCGTCAGGGTGGTCTTTCCTGCTGCGCTATCGCCAACAATGCCAAGAATGATGGGGCGTTGCGTCATGAAGTCCTCCCGTGCAGATTTGTAAACCAGTTCAACGACCAGCGCTGGTCTAATTTTAGGGAGGAATGTCTAGTGAAGCAATGCTAGTTAGCAAATCGTCGTATGCTCCGTCCTCTAGCTATGGTCAGGTGAGTGTTGAAATCTAAGGCAGTTTAACCTCAAGAATCATTGCAATACGAGTGTTTCTGTCTTTTCCATTGCTTTAACTCTATGTAAGCCCTAAAGAAATCGTGATCTTTCAACCACAAGCATCCGCTATTCTGATATCTGGATCTATTTTAGTGCTGGATTAACCCGTTCAGCGTCCTTGTTCAACGTCAAGAGTTGCTATCGAGATCGCTACACCCTTTGCCGCTTGCAAGTCATCCTATGAAAATTTTTCTCTATCACACGCCTGAGTTAACCCCGGTTCAAAATGTTGCCGATTGCGCGATCGCCATTGACGTGCTGAGGGCAACGACCACGATCGTGAAGGCGCTATCAGTGGGTGCAGAAGCGGTTCAGGTGTTTAGTGATCTTGACAAGCTGATGCAAGAAAGTGAAGCGTGGGCACCCGAAAAGCGACTCAGAGCCGGAGAACGCGGCGGCGGCAAAGTGGCGGGCTATGACCTGGGCAACTCGCCGTTAGACTGCACTTCAGAACGAATGCACGATCGGCGCTTATTTATGAGTACGACCAATGGCACTCGCGCCTTGGAAATCGTTCAGGCATCTCCAAGTGTGTTGGCGGCAGCGTTAATCAATCGTCGGGCTGTTGTAGATTATGTGTTGAGCCAGCGCCCCGAAACGGTTTGGATTGTTGGCGCAGGTTGGGAAGGATCGTTTGCGCTTGAAGACACGGTATGTGCGGGTGCGATCGCTCACAGTCTTTTATCAGGCTTAAACTGCACGCTAGAAGAACTCGCCGGAAACGATGAATTGACCGCAGCCGTTGCCCTTTATGAGCAGTGGAAAGATAATTTGCTGGGACTGCTTCATCTCGCGAGTCACGGCAAGCGGTTGCTGCGTCTCGATTGCCACGACGATCTCAAATACTGCGCCCAAACTGACGTGCTGGATGTCTTGCCAATTCAGCGAGAAATCGGTGTGTTGGTCAAAAACCGCTAACCAGATAGAAACTGACAACGGATCGGTCAGCGCAATTCTGTAGGAAATGCTTCGCCTAAATTGCGGCAACTTCTTACGCGCTCCCAATCTGTCGGAAGAATCTTTGCACTAGACATCGAAATCCGGGCAGGAGCGGAGAGGTAATTTCATCTTGAGCAGAGTGAATCGCTACCTGTTTGAGGATGCCATTTTGTTGACGGTGGACTTCGACTTGTTGAAGTTCCCGATCGACGATCCAATACTCTCCAACTCCTTGAATAGAGTAGAGTTTTAGTTTGGCTTCTCGGTCGCATCGCTCATTGGTGGCACCTAGAGATAAAACTTCGATGATCAGTTCGGGTGCGCCTGTGAGATGTCCGGCGGTATCCTGAAAACGAGCAAGACGATCGACACTAATCCAGATTAGATCTGGGATAACGTTATCGGCTTCGGTAAAGATTAGTCCAGGAGCGGGAATGGCTTCTCCTAGTCCAGTCTCTTCTGACCAATCTTGGAGTTCGGTGCAGATGTTCCGAATCACGGATTGGTGTCTGAAGTGCGGCGCTCTCGTCACAAACAGTTCTCCATCAATAATTTCGTAGCGTTTCCACTCGTCGTTAGAGAGCAGTTCGAGATCGGAGGTCGTCCACCGGACTTTTTCTGGGACGGTTTGACTCATGAGATGTCTCCGTAACCGTTGTAAATTTTATTGTCGCTTGTTTTTGCGAGTTAGGGCGATCGCATTGTCTCTCGATCAATGCTGCGATCGATGATTCAACTCTATCTCACAGGCTATAACTGCCTAGAATGGCTGATTTTGATCAATGGTAGAGATCGGTAAAATGAAAAATAACGCTCGTTCATGAGGAAATTTCCATGACGATAGCTCAATCAACTTCCTTCGTGGTCACCTGGGAAAAGCTTCCCGATGACTATTCCCTACCGGATGACCCTGTGGATAATCGGACTCAACCTGCCCTCGCTGCCGCCCTCACAGAAAGCCTCGCCGCCAACGATCGACTTGGCACTGCCGCGACCACAACCAACTATGCGATCTGCGCCACGATCGACGGCAAAATGGTCGTCAAAGCTCCCGATTGGAGTCTGATCCCAGCGATTCGCGTCCCGCTTCAACAGGTAGAACGCAGCTACACGCCACGACTTGATGGAGATGAACTCGCCATCGTCATGGAATTCTTATCCGAGACTCCAGGCACGGAATATTCGAGCAAACCCAGCTACCCGCAAGGGAAATGGTTCTTCTATGAACGAGTCCTCCGCGTTCCTAGCTATGTGATCTTCGAGCCAGAATCTGCCGCGTTGGAAGTCTATCACCTCAATCGTGCAGGCTTATATGAGCCACAGTTTCCCAACTCCGAACAGCGCTACTGGATTCCTGAAGTGCAACTGTTTCTGGGAGTTTGGCAAGGCACAAGGCAAGATCGGACGGGAAATTGGTTACGCTGGTGGACTGAATCAGGCGACTTATTGCTGTGGGGATCTGAGCAGGCAAACGAAGAGCGGCAGCGGGCAAACGAAGAACGGCAGCGATCGCAGCGTCTAGCCGAAAAGTTACGCGAGTTAGGAGTCGATCCTGAAAATTTATGAGACGCGCTTCAGTTCAAGAGTCTAGCTGCTCATTTTTTCAAGAAGGCAGGTTGCGATGCGCTGGGCGGCTCCGGGCTCTCCCAGGCGGCGGCGACCATTTTCGGCGATCGTCTGAAGGCGATCGGGGTCACTTAACAAAGATTGCAGCGCACCTGCTACTTGATTGGGCTGCTCAACCAGAGTTACAGAGGCTCCTAGCAAACGGGTTTGGGCTTCTGCAAACGCTGGGGTAAACTGAGGTCCGTTGCCTGGAATAATCATCGCGGGTTTGCCAAGCCCGATAAACTGTTCGGTTGCGGTGCCTGCCATTGCGATCGCGACCTGAGATCGCTGCAAACATTCTGCAAATCGATTGGGTGCTAACTCTAGCGTTGCTTTTTTTTCACCAAAACCGATTTTATAGAGATTACTTTCGCATTGCTTCCAGCGATAAGACAGAAGTATTTGATGCAGTTTTTCGGAGTCTAATCCAGGTGCAACGGCGGCTATCAATCGTAATGGTTTTCTAAAGCGTTCTAGCAATTCATCTAGCGATCGTAGAATGATTTCCCAATTTTCATAGACTTCGGGTGGTCGGGAGCCGGGAATCAGCGCGATCGTCAACCCTAAAGGATCGGTTGCGTCGTTCTGCCAGGTTAATCCATCCATCATCGGGTTGCCGAGATCAAAGGCTGGAACGTCAAAGCGCTCAAGGATATTAGCGGTGATGCGATCGCGCGGGAAAACCGCTTTGCACTGAGGGCGACGCATCAGCCAGCGTTCCCACGGTTGAAAGATGCAGCCTGTCGAGCGCTCTAAACGATCGTCCCACCACGATTGGCGCGGCAGCCAGCCCTTCTCGTCGCGCAAATAATATTCTGATTTTGCGGTTGCTACAAATGCATAAGGTGCGCCACTAAGCCACGCAAACAGCAAAGGCACAATGTCGCCAACCGCGAGAATAAACCCATCGCCTGCTCGCGCCCAAGTCTGCACTGCTTTGATTTGCGCCCATGTTAGCTGCACTAGACCGCCTTGAATGTCTCGTGCGAGTTGCCGACTATCCATATAAATAAAGCCGCCAGAAGGCATCGCTTTGACGGTGCCAATCAGGGGAATGTCAAGCTTGGCGTAGGCGTGTCCTGCACCGACGATCGGCAGTGCCTCGATCTGCGAAAAGCCTTCTTGCTGGAGGGCTTGCAAAATGCGAACGGCGATCGCGTCTTCTCCATGACCATTGCTCAGGCAAAGTAATCGCATTGGTAACTATCCTAAAGTGGTGCTAGAGAAGCAGAAACGAATTTTGCATGATGATATTAAAACTTACGCAAACCTCGGAGATTTTAACCAATAATCAAGCATCGTGACCGACAAAGTGGCTTAAACCTCCGAGGTTTTAGCAAAATGCGTAAGTCCTGGATATAAATCATCGCCCGGATTGGCTAGGGCGATCGTGGCGTTTTGAGCTTCGAGGTTGGGATTTCAAGTTTTGAGGGCGACGTTCCGGGTTCGGAGGTCGGAGTTTCGGGTTCGTATCTCAATGTTCCGGGTTCGGAGGTCGGAGTTTCGGGTTTTGAAGTCGGAGTTTGAAGCTTTGAGGTCGGAGTTTCGGGTTCAGAAGGCGAAGTTTTGGGTTCAAAGGTCGGAGTTTTGAGGATTGCAGACAACGATTCGCGAATAGAGGGTGACAGGCGAGCGTCGCTAGGACTTACGCAAACCTCGGAGGTTTTGGTTGAGCGAGAGGATGGCTGAAAACTCGTGCAAGATTTGATAGACGTGTTATCAATGAGCAACCCCGATCGCCCCTATTGGTATGGATACTCGGCTCACCCAAACACAATTAGCTCAAGTTGTCGCTGAAGTAGGGCAACGCTCAAAACAGCGCGAGGAAGAGTTGTCGTCAGCGCAAGTCAGACAAATTTTGCAGGAACTCAGTCTGCCTGATGATTTGCTAGACGAAGCGATCGTGCAGCTAACGCGACGCAAAGCGCTAGCAAGACAGCAAACACGAAACTGGTTAATCGGGAGCGCGATCGCCACTACGCTGATCGTTGCAACTGCGGCTGCAACAATTTTTCATGAACAATATCAACAAGAAATCGCCCAAATTGCGGTCACTCAAAATCGCATCACGCTCACAAAAAACAGTCAGACTAATATAGGAGAAATTGATCGTCAAAAAAATTCTCAGGTGTTTTATCAAGTCACCTTAAAAGATGTCCCACTCGGCGATCGCTTAGGTTTAACGTGTGATTGGGTTGATCCAACCGGGCAAGTGGTTCAGCAAAGCAACTACCAAACTCAACTGATCGAGAAACCATCTTGGACAACCTATTGTTTTCATCGCCTCGATCGTCGCTCTGCGGTAGGAGAGTGGCAGGTGCAAATGTCTTTAGAAGGGCGTTTTCTTAGTCATCAGACCTTCGTGGTCAAGTGATGCTGGGCACATCCTCTAGTCTGTCAGCAGCTAGAGCCTGAGCAATTTTCAAAGCGCCACGATTGACTCAACCTCAATCAAAGCAGCAAACGTTTTATCATGAGAGTAGAGGTCTTTGCGGGTGATAGAGAACGGGGTTCTCTGGTCATTCGTGCTTAATTTGCCAAACCTCAACTCACGAAAGTCTCAGGAGTCAAGCTTAATGAATGTTATGGAGTTTTTTCAACTGAGTGCTGGCAAGTGGTTGTCGCAGCGCACCACTCACCATCTGGCATTTAAACGATCGGAAGGCGGCGAGTCAGAGATTGCGGTCGAAGCGCTGTCAGTAGACGATCCTAAAATTCTTGAAATTTGCAAACTGCACGATGTTGACCCCAGCTTGGCGGTCGGGGGCGCACAAGTGCAGTGGATGGGCACCATGGCGTGGGATCGCTCTAGCGAAGAAAATCACGAAGGCTCGACCGTGTTTGTGCTGGTGCCCGATGAAGACAACCCCCGCAACGGCAGATTGCTGCGAGAAGTTGGCTATGCCGAAATCGTGCCCGTGATTGGGCGCTATGAAATGGACAACGAAGACGGACTGGTGCTGATCACAGAATATGAAACCATGAGTTCTAAAGAACACTTCTGGTTTGCCAGCCCCGATGTGCGAATTCGGAGTGGAACGGTCAAACGGTTTGGCGGCTTTAGCACTGCCTCATTTTGCACAGAGACGCGAATTCGAGAGGAGGCACAAACCGATCGCGCAGATTTGACTCCCCAACCTGTCACAGATGTCTCTGATTCGAGAGCCTTTTCATCTAACTTCGGCTGGTAATCTGCCCAATTTTGGGAGTCTGGGTGGGGGTCGAGGACATTGGTAAGATAGCTTTGCCATGCGGTTCCCCACAAAACAGAAACCCGCCGCAGTAGATGGTGGCAAAGATGGGAGCGATCGCGTCCTAGTTCGAGGATTTCATCAAGGGGGTGCGCGTTCTCAGCCAGGGAACGCGCACCCCCTTACCCGCCGTTTTTTGCTGCCAACGGGTGAGGAGTTCCTCATTGCTAGGAGCAGGTACGGTGACGGCTCTTCGTCAATCTGGATTACCTGCTGCTTTTGTTTAGGTTGACACTAATGCTGCCATTCCCCTAAGATTTGTGGATAAAACCTGTGGCTCTAAACGCGATCGCGATTCCTCCAAAATCTGGCAAACCTCCTACGGGCTTAATTGTGGTTCTGCACGGTTGGGGCGCAAACGCTCAAGATGTGGCATTTCTCTGCTCGATGTTAGAACTGCCCGATATCCAGTTTATGGTGCCCGATGCTCCTTTTCCCCACCCCTACGGCATTGGCGGAAAGATGTGGTATGACTTGTCAGATAATTTGACCTTTGGCGGAGATATTAGCACTCAGACTGATCTAGTTACCAGCCGAAACTTGCTCACAGACTGGCTTAACTCCCTCGAAGTCAACACCGGAGTTCCCTTATCTCGGACAATTTTGGGCGGCTTTTCTCAAGGAGGCGCAATGACCCTTGATGTCGGGCTGCATCTGCCGTTAGCGGGTTTGATGGTGCTAAGTGGCTATCTGCACGGAGCCGTCTCGCCGCAAGAGTCTGCTTATCCACCGATGCTGATGGTGCATGGTAGACAAGATGCAGTGGTTCCTGTGTCAGCGGCTCGCAGTGCGCGTGATCGACTCTCAGACTTAAACGCCACGATCGCCTACGAAGAATTTGACATGGGACACGAAATCTCACCGCTAGTTCTCAATCAAATGCAACAATTCATCCACAAGATCATCGGTTAAGAAATCATTCATTAAAAGACTTGAAACTTTATCATTCAGCATCCTCCCAAGTGCTGAGGTAAAATTTCGTGCGAGAAGATCGGTTAGTGTGGTTGAAGTTAGCTAATATGCGAGAACAGCTTGAGGGAGGCGCAGATTATGACGACTTCAAATATTGAGCAGAGAGATGTCTCTAAATTGACCGAAGTTGAAGTAGCAGAACTGGCTACACGGCTAGAGCAAGACGACTATGACAATGTGTTTGATGGGCTAAACGACTGGCATTTGCTGCGCGCGATCGCCTTCCAGCGTCCCATCCTGGTCGAACCCTATCTCTATCTGTTAGATCTAGAATCGTTTGACGAAGCCTAGAAAACGTTGATGCAGGGAAGACGCATTTTAATTGGTGTAGGTGGCGGAATCGCTGCCTACAAGGTTTGTGCGGTTGTCTCGACGCTGGCAAAAGCACGGGCAGAGGTGCAAGTGATTTTAACTGACTCTGCTAAAGCGTTTGTGACCCCGTTGACGTTTGCCACGCTTAGTCGCCATTCTGCTCACACAGACGATGCTTTTTGGCAACCGACGCACGATCGTCCGCTGCATATCGCCCTCGGTGAATGGGCAGAAATGTTTGTGATTGCGCCGCTCACCGCTAACACGCTGGCAAAGCTGACTTATGGCATGGCAGATAATCTGTTAACCAACACCGTTTTAGCTTCGACTTGCCCCGTGCTGCTTGCCCCCGCGATGAATACTGATATGTGGCAGCAGCAGAGCGTGCAGCGCAATTGGCGACAGATTCAGACTGACTCGCGCTACCACGTTGCTAACCCAGGTGAGGGCGTTTTGGCGTGCGATCGCGTCGGCACGGGACGCATGGCAGAACCCGAAGAACTGTTGCCGCAAATCGTTTCGCTGCTGCACACTCACGGCAAACGGGATTTAACCGGGAAAAAAGTCTTAATCAGCGCCGGAGGCACACGGGAATTTCTCGACCCGGTGCGATTTATTGGCAATCCTTCGACAGGCAAAATGGGCGTGGCGTTGGCTCAGGCAGCTTTGCATCGGGGCGCGATCGTCACCTTAGTTCACGCTGCAATCGAACCTCATTTGCTGGCTCCTCTTCGCAACATTCGCATGATTCCAGTCACTAATGCGGTAGAAATGCAGCAAGCCATGCGAGCGTGTTTTTCTGATGCTGATTGGATTGTGATGGCGGCAGCGGTGGCAGATGTCAAACCCACAACCTACAGTGCTGAGAAATTAGCCAAACGAGATTTGCCCGATCGCTTACCGCTATCGCCAGTGCCCGATATTGTTGCAGAGTTGTCAACGCTCAAACAGCCCGATCAGCGACTGATCGGGTTTGCGGCTCAATCGGGCGATATCATCACGCCAGCTTTAGAGAAGTTGCAGCGCAAAAAACTGGATGTGATCGTCGCGAATCCGATCGACCAACTAGATAGCGGTTTTGGAGTGGATACAAATCAGGCGGTGTTTCTTGCTCGATCGGGTCGTCAAGTCCTCATTCCACTTTGCAGCAAATTGCAGATGGCGCACCAGTTACTAGATCTTGTGGGAGAAATCTCTTAAAACACCGTGAGTTCGACGGAGGGTAGAGCGAAAAAGGAAAGCTGAGACTCACAACAGTGTTGTGGGCAGAAACAATGCAAAGGTGAGTAAGAATGATCTCGTTGTGAGCAGGGACAATCGATTTGTGCAGAGTGACAATGCAGTAGTGATCAAGAACAAAGCAAAGGGGGATTAGCGCACCAAAATTGTCGGCAGGGACAATTTAGTGGTGAGCGGTGACAATTGAGGGCGAACAGACCTCGGAGGTTTTCAAAACCAAAACCTCCGAGGTCTACGCTAACCCATCCGATTGGTGGCAGGAACCCAAACTGGGGTCGATCGGGCAAATCGCGCCCAGTGATCGTCAGCGACCAAATAGCCAATCTCAGCCAGATAGGTACGATCGCTAGCAGGAATCGGCACATTGCAACTCAGCGCCAAATCGTCACAGTCAAACTGCTGAAATTTGTCGGGAGTCTCGGTGGCAAGGTCAAGCCCTGTGACATCATAAAGCCTCACCACTAAACGCTCTCTGCCTTGGCGGGGCACGTCTGCTCTGAGCGATCGCGGCACATCCCAGCGAATGGTTGCCCACTCAGCATTGCGCGGCAAAATGCTAATCTGCCCTTGCGTCTCAACGTGGGGGAGGTCGTCTAGCCCATTGCTCGGAGCCGTCTCCGTTTCTGCATTGAGGCGCAAGGAGTCTGATTGAGCTTGATCATCCGCTGCTTGATGACTCGATGCTTGACTGCCCGATGCTTGATTGCCTGATAGAAATGACCACGCGGCTGCCCCTGCCCCACCTGCGATCGCCGCCCCTGCTGATAACGCCGCTCCGCCGACTGGGGCTGTGCCTCCCAAATTTGTGTCTTGTCCCAAAAAGTTGGGAGAATCCACGATCGGATCAGAGGTCGCTGTCGGATCTAAAGGACTGTTGAGTTGCGATCGAGTTCCGTCAACATCCTGCTCAGATTGATCAGGGTTCAGTCCTCCAGGAAAGTTTGTGTCATCAAAGCCAGCCGGGTCATTGTAAGCCTGGGGAGATGGACGCGATCGCTCTTTGCCCAACATCCAAAAGAGCGCCCCTAGAGAAGCCAACGGCAGCAGCCACCACCAGGAAGGCATTCCCCCCTCTTCAGCCGCGCTGGTTGCTCCAGAAGAAGGCATCAGTGCGGTTTTACCGTTGGGGTCAGCCGTCTGACCCGATGCGGGAGCATTCAGCGCAGCGGCTTTGTTGCCAGCAGAATTCTTTGCGGCTTTGTTAGCGCCAGCATTCGCAGCAGCATTGCTAGCAGGATTTACCTTTCTATTGGCGGCAGCGATCGGTTTTGTTGATAGAGGAGCCGCTTTTGCACCCACCGGATTGAGCGAGATCGCTTCAACCCCAGCCGCTTTGATCGCTTCCTGACCTGCTTTTGCAGCCGTATAGCCCAAAAACGCCTGCACTGCGGAGCTAGGAGGATTTTCTGCCTTATAAACGTAAAATAAAGACTGCGAGAATGGATATTTAGAATTAGTCGGAGCCGTTCCGTTCATGGGAACGCTTTTCACGCCAGCCTGACCGCGCACTTGATTAGCCGGGAGGTAGCTGATTCCGTTTGCTCCTAGTTTTTGAATCACTGCCGCCGTGCTTTCATCGTCGAGCTTATCGGCAGTGGCACCCGTCTCAAAAGGGGCACCTTTAAAGGCTGGATAGTTGCGGAACGCCTGACGAGTATCATTTACCGCAGGGCGATCGACGACGCGAATCGCGCCTGCTTTTCCGCCCACTTCTGACCAGTTCTTGATTTCACCCCGAAATATTTTGGCGAACTGGTTGATATCTAAACTTTTTGACAGGGGGTTTTTGGTGCCCACGACGATCGCAATTTTATCGCGCCCCACTGGGACGGCAATTAAGCCTTGGGATTTTTCTTGAGCGGTTAATGGGCGACCGATCGCGGCTAAATCTGCTTTTCCGTCGAGCAAGGCTTGTATCCCATCCGAGGTGCCACCATTTGCGACGTTGACCTTTGTGCCGGGATATTGCTGCTCAAAGCGCTGCTTTAACGACTGATTGACGCTTGCCATGCTGGGTGAGCCATTGATCTGAATGGTCGTTCCTTGAGGCACTGAGCTAGGCAGCGAAAAGTTAACCGATTGTGCCCAGACTGGATTGATTGAAAGAGAGGCAGTGATGGGCTGCGAGGCCGCTCCTAAGCTCAGGAGTAAGGCGAGACTACCGATCGAAGATTTCTTTATGGTCATTCTATTTGCGCCCACCAAAATGTAGGGATTTTTTCAACGCTGTGATCTTAAGAACACAATCAGCCTTTCAAATATTTATAGAGCTAAAGTGCGACAGAATAAATTTAAAACAAATCTGTTGCGCTCACTGAAGACATAAGACTTTGTTAATACGGTACGGCGTTGAATAAAGCTGACTTCTTCAAAACGTGAGAAGATTGCCTCTGTCCATAGACTCTGCCTCACTCTTCTAGAATTGCACTTGTGACTCAACCCACGACATCGACTTCGCTGTTCAAAGATGCCTTTAAACAGCAGGTAAAAACTTATTTTGATCAGATTGCACCCAACCTCGATCGCTGGAACCGCCGCAACGGATACTATTATCAGGATCTCGATCGCCTGCATCAATTTTTGATCCCTCCAGGCAGTCGCGTCCTAGAAGTGGGCTGTGGCACCGGAAATCTTCTGGCTGCACTAGACCCAGATGTGGGCGTGGGAATTGATTTTTCTCAGGCAGCGATCGACCTTGCCAAAGCAAAATATCCTCATCTACAGTTCTATTGCCGGGATGTTGAAACGTTGACCCCAAAAGAGCTTGGCGGCAGTGTTGCATTTGATTTCATTATCCTGTCGGGCACGTTAGGGCACTTAGGAGACATCCAGCAGGCTTTGCAGCAGCTACAAGTCTTTTGTCATGCGCGGACGCGGCTGATTCTGACATTTCATAACTTTTTGTGGCAGCCACTCTTGCACCTCGCAGAGCAAATCGGTCAGCGTCGTCCGCAGCCGCCTCAAAGCTGGCTTTCGATGACCGATGTGCAAAATTTGCTGAAGATTACAGGCTATTTGCCCGTGCGATCGGGGCGGCGTTTTCTCATGCCCAAGCCCATTCCCGGTTTGGCGTTTCTCTTCAATCGCATTCTCGCCCATCTGCCCGGAATCAATCATCTTTGTCTGACCAATTATGTAATCGCTAGACCTGTCCCAACCACCAATGCCAATGATTACACTTGTTCAGTGATCATTCCTGCCCGAAATGAGGCGGGGAATATTCGAGGCGCGATCGATCGTCTCCCGCAGTTGGGCAAACACACCGAAGTTATTTTTGTAGAAGGACATTCTCAAGATCACACTTGGGCAGAGATTCAACGAGTGGTGCAGCAGGGGCACGATCGCTTCACTCTAAAAGCCTTTCAGCAGTTAGGAAAGGGGAAAGCCGACGCAGTGCGACTAGGATTTGATCACGCGATCGGCGATATTCTAATAATTTTGGATGCTGATTTGACCGTTCAGCCCGAAGATTTGCCCCATTTCTTTGTGGTGATCGCTTCCGGTCGCGGAGAATTTGCCAATGGTTCGCGGTTGGTCTATCCTCGATCGGGTGAAGCGATGCCTTGGCTCAATAATTGGGCAAACAAGTTCTTCAGTCTGACGTTTTCGTTTCTGTTGGGGCAACCGTTAAAAGATACGCTGTGTGGCACAAAAGTTCTGTGGCGTGAAGACTACGAAAAAATCGCCGCCGGACGCAGCTATTTTGGCGACTTTGACCCCTTCGGAGATTTTGATTTGCTGTTTGGTGCCACCAAGTTGAGCTTACACATGGTTGATGTGCCCGTGCGCTATCAGCCTCGCACTTATGGAGCGTCCAATATTGCTCATGTGCGGGAAGGCTTGATTTTGCTGCAAATGTGCCTCTACGCTTCTCGTAAAATCAAGTTTTTCTAGAAGGTTTAACGTGAGAAGCGATCGACCAACTGTTCGCGAGACTGCTGTAGCAAAAGCGGCGTAAATTCTTCGGGCGACAAGTCTAAGAGCAGTTCAACTAAGGCAGAAAGCGGTGCATCAAGGGCACCAAAGCGGACTCTGAGAAGGTTCTCGATCGTGGTTCGGCGCTCTGCCAACGTGCCTTCTTGTCTGCCTTCTTCTAAGATTTCTTGCTTTCGCTGTAAATAAGCTGGAGATAAGTTCATCAGTAACTCGCTTTCTTGCTCGTTTAAGTTGCCCCGCTCTTCTAGCGTAGTTCGCCAACTCGATAAGATGTCACCAATACTATCTCGCAATGGATCAGCTTCTGACAACCTCATAAATTCTTGAATCGCTTGCTTCTGCACCTTCCCGCGACCCAAAAGCCGCAGCCATAGCGTATCGGCTGTTTTGAGAAGCTGATGAATCACGACAAGCCCCGATCGATAAGATTCTGGAAGCAGATACACGCCTTTCATCCAAGATGCAGGTTGAGCGGCAGCAAAGCTTTTACGCAAGTCGGCAGAAGCGGTGGGGACAGTCAGCCACAAGTTAAGAAGATCGGCTTCTTGCAAGATTGCCTTCTGTCGCTTTGCCTTACGCTGTAGCTCACTGTGCAAGAGCAGCAGTTTAAGTAAACAATTGCGGATTTCTGCCCGATCGACTGCGTTCCGAAACGGTTCGAGCAGACAGGGAAGGGCGACCATTTGCCCCAACAGCCCTAACTCTTGTCGGTGAGCGATCGAAGCATTGTTAGGTAGAAACCAAATATCGGCATGGCGGCGTTCTCCTTTGATCGCAAGGTCAGGCTTGACTTCACTAAACGGAGCTAGCAACTCGCCTAAAAGCTCTTTGGCAAACTGATCGTGAGGCTGAGTTGTCATTCAGCGGCAACTTTTTTAACGAATGGACGATCGCGCAGCAAATTTCCTTTGTCGCCGCCCTTCCCCGTTTTTTTTAACACCTCATCTGCGATCGCATACCACTCGTCTCGCATCTCTTGATCTTTTTCGTCGTTGCTTAAGAGCTTGCCTTTTTGATTAGGATATTTGGTGTAAAACTGGTCGTTGACCGATCGCACAAAAGCCGCATAATCCAATCCCAATTCTTTGCAGCGAGTTTCTAAGTCACCGCTTTGAAGCTGCTTTGCAGTGGGTTTTGAACCTTGAGCTAGCTTTAAAGCGGGTGCAATGCCCGGAACTAACGCCAAAATTTGCGGCACTGCCCACGCCAACAGCGCAATTACTAAACCAAAAATCATCAGTCGATAAGTGAGTTGAAAAATTCCCCAAACGGTGAACTTGACGATTCCGAAGACTCCTCGAACGGCGGCTCCAATCAGGTAAGCCGTTCCTTTGACGATCCAGACCGGGACGTAGAGAATCGCATTCAGCGGCGATCGTCGATTTTGCTGTAAATTTCCTGAGATAGCTTGTGCAGCCGGATTGCCTCTCACCACAGTGGTGGCGCGTCTTCGCCCGACTAACGCCAACGTCTTCTGCTGGGTGAGAGAGGTGGGTGTGACAGCAGGCTGAACCAGTGGGATGGGTTGAATTTTGATCGGCGCAAGAACTGCTAGAACATCATTTGCGGAGGGATAGCGATCGCTAGGTTTGTAGCTCAACAGCCGATTGAGAATAGCGGCAACTGCTGGGCTAACCGTCGCATAGCGCTGCCAGATCCACGTCAGCGTGATCGGATCATAAA
>JAYVFW010000193.1:0-45825 GCA_043772715.1 Phormidesmis sp.
GTTAGACTTGGAGCCAACGTTGATTCAATCCCATCCCAACTACCAAGACCTATGCAACTACGGCGTTATCGCCGCTTGAATTTGTCCGGAGTATTGCTAGAAGTAGCGTAGTTTAGAAGCAGTTCATTACTCCAAATGTTCTAGAAAGCGATCAAGAACTCAAAGTCTCAATGATTTTCTCGAATGGATGCTGTAGCTATTGATTTTGGGCGTTCTCACCGCAACGGCTCTGCTGGTTGTTCCTTTTTGGCTACTGCTGGACTCGCAAGCTTGGCAAGCAGCACTGATCAATGCACTGTGGTGTTTGTTTAACTTGATTTTGGTGATTGCAGCTTGCCTTGTTGCCTTTGAGCAACCTCAATTAAGACAGTCTCATCGTCTACCCCGTAAGCTAACTGCGATTATTCACAGCAATAACCAAAGCTGGAAAGGTAAAACCGTTAATGTGAGCGAAACTGGGGCACAAATTCTGCTAGACGTTTGGCCCAACATTCCCGACGAGGTTCAGATAGAACTGGTGGGTGACTATGGTGCGGGGGTGTTGCTGAATGCTCAGATCGTTCGCGCGATCGCCACAAGCCAACTGCAAACGTCGCTATCGGTTAACTTCATCAATCCCAGCCGGACTCAGCTAGACGATTTAATTGTGGTGCTTTATTCAGATGTCAAGGAGTGGTATTCGCAAAATCGAGCAGAACGCGACAACCCCATCACCTCACTCCGCTTTATTTCCACCAGTCTCCGACGGGTCTTCCAAGAGTTTCAACCAGAAGTTGGCGTGAAGGTTCGCAAACAGGTTCAAGCGGTCGCGCAACTCTACTGGGAAGGTTGGGCAGGGCACTCTTACACGGCAACCATAACAGAAGTGGGTGTGCAGGATTTGCGATTAGAGATAGACCATATGCTAGTGCTCGATCGAGAAATGGTGCAGCAGACAAAACCTTTGATTAGTCTCTTGGTGGCAGGTAAAGACCATGCCCCTCAAAGTTTGCTGGCTCAAGTTCAAGCGGTTGAGATACTGTTCAATTCTGCTGCCCGCTCAACATTGTCAGAAGAAACAACCCAACGATTTGCGATCGAGCTAACGTTTCCAGAATCTTTGCATCGGCAACAGCAAGGCAAGATCAAACAACTATTGGGAAGTGTAAATTAGTTTGTGTCAAGGGTCAAAATTAGAGCGGAAATCGCTCTTCATACAGAATCTTGAAACTGCTCTCAGGGTTTACAGAATTAGGGCGACTCTTCTAAGTGTTCTATCTCTTGGCGTTTCTGCTCTAAAAGTGTTGAGAGACTGCTAATGGTTTCTCTGAGCTGGCGACGTTGTTCAGAAGAAAGGTTTTGAATCGACTTTACATTAGTGGCTTCTACCTGGGTTCTTAGCTTTTCCATCTTGGTAATCAAGGTGCGAGAAGCAACTGGGCGAAGTCGATATTTGAGTTCGGAGAGGGATAATCTTTGCTCAATGGTCTCGGTCAGCAGGGTTTGCCGGGTGGCTTTGTCTTCAATTCTGCCAAGCTCGATCGCTTTGGTATAAGCTAATTCGCCTGCACTATAGGCTTCAAGGACGTTATCTGGCAGGTTCAGTAAAGGAAGACGGGAGGTGATAAAAGTCATGATGCTGAGGTCGGGGGCAACTTCCTCGAAGGTAGATTCGATCGTCGTTCGGAGATTTTCGGCGATCGTAGAGGTTCCTTCGATGGCATTTTTCAGACGGTAAAGAATCGAGATCGTCTGAGAACGATTTTTCTGTAGTGTGAGGGTCAGGAGATAAAGCAATTCTTCTGTATCGTCAAGGGCGTTCAGGTTGCGGCGACGCGCGTTTTCAACTCGCGAAAGCTTAACTGCGGTAACGTCATCGGTTTCAACGATATCGACTGAAATTTTGGTTAAGCCTGCGGCGATCGCGGCATCTAAGCGAGTTTCGCCAGCGATCAGGCGCAGTTGATGATTGGGGAGTTTTTGCACCCAGATTGAGCCGCGAAATCCATAGGTTTTAATGCTGTGAACAAGCTCGTTAAACGCTTGAGGATCTCGTTCTTGGCGCGATCGATAGGGTCGGCGAAGAATTTGCGCGATCGCAACGGTGGCTTGAGAGATGGATTCTTTTGCAATTTGAGATTGAATTTGCTGGCGTTCTAGGTCGAGTTCTTGTTCAAGTGTGGTGATTCGTTCGTGCGCTTTAGTCAGTTCTTGCTGGGTCTGCAAGGCTTTGGAGCTGGTGGAAAGAAAAGAAGAGACGCTGGGACGTGATTTACTAGACATAGGGTTTGAGTTAGAAAATAGTTTGAGTTAGAAGAGCGATCTTCTAGAGCAACATTGATGGCTTGAGGCTATTTTGCGGTCAGGGCTTTTTGCAGCGGTTTGATGATTGGATCGAAGTCATGACAGGCTTCGTGGCGAGGTCGATATACATAGAGGGGGGCACGTCCTCGATTGGCGGCGTTTTCAAATTCGGCGCTATAGCGGATGCCAGGAAAGCAGAATACGTCTTGAGAGGCGAGGGCAGCTTTGGTTTCGGTGTAAAAAGCTTGCTGGTCAGAGTTGCTGGCGACGCGCATAGGAACGCCTCCCAGTAGGGTAGGGCTGGGGTCGAGATCGAGAGCTTCGGCTTCTGCACGTATCCATTGCAACAGAAAATCGACTCCAGACATTTTGACGGACATGGGAAGGGGGATGAGAATGTGAGTAGCGACAGCGAGAGCCGTATAGCTCAAGACATCGAGGGAGGCAGGGGAGTCAAGGATAATCAGGTCGTAGGGGAGCGGATATTTTTTGAAGGCGCGTTTAAGAATCAGTTCGCGTCCAGCGCGGGTGGGAAGGTCGAGGGCGACAGAAAGCATAACATCCCCGCCGAGACAAAGGTCAAATTTACCTTTAGGGTTGCCCCATTCAGGCGTATGAATCGGGTAGCTGCCAGCAAAGTTACGATCGAACAAGCTAGCGGTGGTGTCAATTGGATCGCGATCGGGAGATAACCCACAGAATCGGGCGAGAGAGCCGTTAGTGTCGAGGTCGATAAAGAGGATGTTATGACCGAGTTGGGCAAGTCGATAGCCAATGTGGATGCCGAGAGTCGTTTTACCGACTCCTCCTGCATTGGCTGCGATCCACAAAACGAGCTGCTGGGAGGCTTTTGGGGTGATTTTGGTCATTCTCAGACTGATGAGATTTTCGGTGATTTTGACGTTAGAAGATCGATCTTCTAATCTGTTTTCAAGCGATACTTGAATAAAATACAGCCTAACTTGATTGTCTGAGCATTGATTTTAAAGCTAGAAGATCGATCTTCTAAAAAGGTTGCGATCGTCAGCTTAGAAAAATTTGGGATTAGCGATTCCATGAAGTCGCTTGAGGCGTTAAAGATTAAGTAGCTCTCTCAAGCTGGCTGCAATTTCTGGAGTGGGTTCTCGTCTTCCTGACTCAATGTGAGAAATGAGTTGCTGAGAAATGTTTAGTAGCCCTGCTAGCTTTGCTTGGCTCCATCTCCGACTTTTGCGAGCAGATCGAACCTGGTCGCCTGTGAGCAGTTGCGTATTTAAGGAAAGCGCTACCGTTAGCTTTTGCGGTGCTAATTGTGGTTTAGGTCGGCTCTGCCGGGTGAGCCGACTAGATTGCACTTTTGATAGCAATTCTGGAACGGGGTCAGGAGGACGAATAGTGAATTTGCTTTCTAGCAAGACGTTTAGATAGCCTTTGGGTTTGCGAACTTGGCTATCTGGTCTGAGCGTTTCGGGGTAGTTTTCACCAAACTGAATCGACCAACCCAGCTTAAGTAGGGTCTTGAGGGCTTCGTTCCATTGATCCGTTAAGTCGCGGGCTTTGTCACGATCGTGTTGAGCCTGAACGATTTTGTCTTCATACCCCACTAAAACCGACTCTAGTAAAGTTCTGACTCGATACTCGCCTGACTGATGAATTCTGCTTTCTACGGTGAGATGAATCGCTAACCGTAAGGCAAGTTCATTATGGTAGGGGTCGATCGTCAGAACGCTTTGAGCGAGATACCCAAACTGATAAAGGGCATCTCTGGCTTTTGCGCCGCCCCGATTAAGGAAACTTTTTGTCCACAACCCAGGTTGAACTTGAAGCTCGACTTTTTGAACGTCTTCCAGTTCGTCAGACAAGAGATTTTTCTGACCGGTGGCGCTAATGGCGATATTCCACATCCGGGAGGTTTGCACAGTCACTTGCATTCCGCCTTTAGTCGGTAGACCTTCTTTCCATTCAACTTTGACTAGCAAGCAGTCTAAAGCAAAGGCGCAACTGGCTAGCTCAGAAAGCTTTTTGCTTAATGAAATGTCTTTACGGTTATTCCAACCGAGATCTTTGATCAAATCCTCGCCAGCGAGAGCAAAGGTTCCATTCCAAGGTTCTGGCTGGTTCATGGCGTGAGCCGCAAGGATCAGTTGCAGCTTGACGGTGTTAAAGCCGAATTGATTGATGATTTTTTCAGCGGCATCCCAAGGCAGCAGGGTGACATCTCCGGGGCTGGAAATGTAATGCTCAATGTAGTTTTGAGGATTGCTTTTTGAAACCTTTTCAAAGACTGGAATGCCATCGCGATCGCGCCACAAATCACGACGCATTTGAGAGGCTAGAGAGCTAATGATCGGCGCACTAGTAGGCATCGAATGCACTGATTTAACGCGAAAAAGCTCACCCGCTTTAGGCGTGCTGACGATCGTAGCGGCGGAGACTTTTTCGAGCTGATGATTCAGGGAAGCGATGTTCTTTTTAATGCTTTTAACTTGTTTGACGATTAGGGCAGAGCGCTCTTTGAATTCAGGCGACTGCTCTAAAGATTGAAAGCGCTTAAAAACTTCATTGATCAGAGATTTCGCAGCTTCTAATTGCGTTTTGCACCGTTTAAAGTCGTTACTCAGATTTAAGTCAGCAGAATTTTTGACTTTGAGAAGCATGATCAGACAAATTTCTGCTTTCTCGATCCAATCAGAGACTTTAGGAATGTCGGTGTTCCAAAGCTCTATAAATTGCTCCCAATCTGATGAGGCAGGCGATGATTGAGACTCTGTAGATTTGTGTATCGTCATGGCGATCTCGCTTACCCTCCAAACCCAAGAGTTTGTTCATGAGAGACGGTAAATTGTCTGTAGCTTAACGCTACCAAAATTTGCCATCTCTTTTCGGGAAAATTGTGATACTTACCAGATATAGTTTGAGAGGTTCTTGACCCACCGCAACAAAGCGTGAGGGGGCATCGAATCACTAGAGTTTGCTAGGAGAAATAAATGAGTCTTTATGAAAGGAGAATCTTGCCCTACCTACTTGACTTAGCCCTTTCTTCTCCCGATTTAGCAAAGCATCGCCGCGAAATTTTGGCAGAAGTGACCGGAGAGGTTCTAGAAATTGGGTTCGGAACGGGTTTAAATTTGTCTTATTACCCGGAACAAATTCACAAAATTGTGACCGTTGATCCAAATCCTGGAATTCACACGATCGCTCAAAAGCGCATTGCGTCTTCTCCAATCACGGTTGAACATCATTTCCTGAGCGGTGAGCATTTACCAATGGCAGATGAGTCATTTGATAGCGTTGTGAGTACCTTCACGCTTTGTAGTATTTCAAATGTTAAACAAGCTCTGGCTGAGATTTACAGAGTTTTGAAGCCAGGAGGACGTTACTTTTTTATTGAGCATGGTTTGAGTTCTGAACCAGATGTTCAAGTGTGGCAGAATCGGTTAACTCCCATCCAAAAAAGAATTGCAGGAGGCTGTCATTTCAACCGAAACATTAAGCGATTAGTTGAGGAGCAATTCGATAGGGTAACTTTAACCGAGTTGTATGCAGAAAATTCGCCCAAAGTAGCCGCATATTTGTACAAGGGCATGGCAACAAAGTGAGGGCATCTATTCAAAACTTCACACTCTGTTCTTGACTCTCCAGCAGACTGGACGGTGCAAAATGAGAGGTGTAACCACATTTTATAAATCAACTATGAATCGTTTCATGCTTAGAACGGGTTTATTGGGATTCTCACTGGGTGCCATCATGGCGATCGGTGGGCTGACTGCTTGCTCAAATTCGGCTCAAAATTCAACGACAACGGGTTCTCCAACAACGGGTTCTCCAATGTCAGGAACGGATTACGGCAATATGCAGGGCATGAATCATGGCAGCATGATGATGGATTTAGGTCCTGCCGATGCCGATTTTGATTTGCGCTTCATTGATGCCATGACTCCCCACCATCAGGGAGCTGTCGAGATGGCAAAAGAAGCCCAACAAAAATCGAAGCGTCCTGAAATTAAAAAACTGGCAGCCGACATCATCAAGTCACAAGATCGAGAAATTGCTCAGATGAAGCAATGGCGGCAAGCATGGTATCCCAAAGCAGAAAAGACCCCAATGGCGTATGACTCCAAAATGGGGAAAATGATGCCGATGTCGTCTGATCAGATGAACGGCATGATGATGAATATGAATTTAGGGGCTGCTGATAATCAGTTCGATTTGCGCTTTATTAATGCAATGATTCCGCACCACAAAAGCGCAGTCGTGATGGCAAAAGATGCGTTGAGCAAGTCTAATCGTCCTGAAATTAAACAACTTGCTCAAGATATTGTCTCTTCTCAGCAAGCAGAAATCGCTCAGATGGAGCAGTGGAAAAAAGCCTGGTACAACCAATAGGTCGATCGAGGGTTCGACTTCGCGTTGATTGATAGTGAACGACTTCATCATCAAGGAATTTCTGATAGCTTTTGCCCCTTCCACCGCTAAAACGTGTAGTAAAAAAATTAGTTCAAAAAATAGACCTTAAAGCCATACAGTGCATGGCTTTAACCGTTACTACAAACTGCCCGTATCGTCCCACAATCCGCCCGTATCGTCCCACAAACTGATTTTAAGAACCTATACAGGGCAAAGGTTTCAGCGATTTTACTACACCCTGATTAGTATTAAGTATTTCTTAAGCACTCGAAAAACGGCTTCAAAAAAATCTGTCAAAATCTGGCATCCATTTTCCTCTAGGGAGATAGAACGCCTCATGCCAGGTCTTCACTTAGATTTTTTAGGTTGCCAGCTTCCCAACGATCGCAGTTCAGCAAAAAATGCTAATTCCTGCCTTGCGATTCGAGGTGCCCAATGAGCGATTTCACCTCGACCCGCCGCAAAAATCCCTGCCAGATCTGCGGTGATATCAAAGGTAAGTGCAGAGAAACATCGCGCATTTGGCTCTGTATGACCTTTGCAGATGCCCTTCAGCCTGTTCAGGGGTTCGACTTCATTGGGCAAACCAAAGACGGTCTGTGGGGCAAATGGGTTGAAGCGAGCGATATCAGTTGGACTGACCAGGAGCGCGATCGCTGGCGACAAGAGCAAAGCCTTAAACGCCAACAGCGCAACGACGCAGAAGCGCAACGACGGGCAGCGTCACTGGACGCTAGAGAACGCGATCGCTATAACCGTCAGATTCTCAACTCACTCACCCTTCACCCCAGCGATCGCGCCAACCTTCACCAGCGAGGTCTCTCAGACGAGCAAGTGACAAAGTGGGGCGTTAAGTCCGTTGAGCAATGGCAAAAGCTAGAACACGAGCTTCCCTACACACTTCCGGGTATCAGTCTGACTGGAGACTCGTTAAACGTTCCTGGCGCTGGTTATCTCTGCCCCATTCCAGATGTTGAAGGATTTTTAGTTGGGTTTCAAATTCGCCTTCGCGACGGCGACCTCCGCTATCTCTGGCTGACTGGTGCGACTAAAAAGCGCCCAAATGGTCCGACACCCCACTTGCCCAATGGTGAACTCCCCCTGGCAGTTCATCGCCCAGAGCAAGTCGTTAGACGAACGATCGCCCTAGTTGAAGGGGTCGGAGCTAAACCATTCATCACGGCTGAACGACAAGGACAAGTGACGATCGGGGCAGCAGGCGGACAGTTTGCCAGCAGTCCAAAAACCCTCAAAGCATCCCTTGACCGTCTTGCGAGTGAGTTAGACACGAAAACAATTGACTTTTACCCAGACGCTGGCGCAATTCACAACCATCATGTGATGCGGCAATATCGCGCCACTTGGAAGCTGTTGCGAAGGGGGGGCTATGAGGTTCGAGTCGCCTGGTGGGGGCAAGAAACCAAAGCAGCATCAGACATCGACGAGCTAGAGGATTTAAGCGCGATCGTTTGGCTCACGACCGCTCAAGTTGAGGCAATGGCTCATCCCCGCCTGGATTGGTTAGAGCAAATTAAAAAAAGGCTTCAACAAAAATCAACCCCTATGGACTCCGCAGCCGCACTTCGCGTCACGCTGGATGAGAGTCAAATTCATGAGTATGCCATCGGCGATCGGCTCTCAGCTTGGAAAACCGCGATCGCGCAAGGATATCGGTACGTTTTGGATAGCTCACCTCCAGGCGGCGGAAAATCTTATGATGCTGGCGATGTCAAACCTGAAATGTTTGCAGCAAAACAAATCATTTACCTGTCCGATCAGCACCGCAACCCCACAGTCGAAACCCTGGACAGTGCCAATGGCTGGGTTGACTTAGAAGCTCGACACGGAGGATTAACCCGAGAAACCACCCCTGGCGGAGGAACTCGGCTGCGGCGATCAGGCAAAGGAGATGCTCCCAGCGTTGCTGCAAACTGCAACCGCAATCAAGTCATCGCCACGCTGCGAGCCAAGCACGTCAACGGCGCAGATACAGCCGCCACAATCTGTAGCACTTGCCCCTTACGCGAACCCTGTAGCCACTCAGAAGGCTCCGGCTATGGATTCCTCAATCAGCGGCGATCGGCGCTCTTATCGACCAACCTACGCGCCCATCTAGACAGCTTGCCCCATTCAAAAGATTACTCGCTGGCAGACACCGTTTTGTTGATAGATGAGCCGGGGCAAACCTTTCAAAGCAAGCAGAATCTTCTAGTGACGCTGAGTGATTTAGAGCAGACAATTCTAAAACTCGTAGGGCATTCTCAGCTTTTTGAGGCGGTGCAGTCGCTCCTTGTCGCATTGATCCCTTACCTCGACAAGTCTGAGAAGATCGGTAGATTTGGAATTAGCCACCCCCAACTGATGCAAAAATTGCCCAGTCCGATCGTGGATCTCGAAGCCCTCAATCAAGTCCTCAGCCCTGATCTCAGCTTTCTCAACACGACCGCAGAACACGGCGTTGATTTAGCCGATTTACCGCGGCAACTGAGAAAGAAATTCTCAGAACGAGATGCCCAAACCGCAGAACAAGCAGAAGAACGAGTGGTCAAACAGTGGCTTCCTGATTTCGTTCGCGTCTTAAAGGGGCAAATTCCAGGTGCATCCATGCGCGTCGGCTATCAAGGACTGATGCTCACGCTGCCTGATCATCGTTCGCGCGCGATCGCTCAAGCTGCCAAAGCCGTCATCTTCTTAGATGGCACTCTCCACCCTCTGGATCTGGCTCTTAAACTGGACTGCAAGCCCCAAGAAATCTCTGTGTGTCGGCAAATCACGCCCAAACTGCAAAATCTCAAGCTGACTCAAGTGACTGATTTAGGACGCATGGGAATGCAGCGAGGGGCAGATCAGCAGAAGCGGGCAGCCGCGATCGTGGCTCACTACCTTCAAGCAGACCCAGCGACAAAAGTGATTGACTTCAAGAAATTTGTAGAGAACGGCATGGGAGCTTGGTGGCGTGATAGCCGAGGAACGAATGACTTCGAGCAGATCAACAAGCTGATTTTGATAGGTACGCCTTGCCGTAATTTGGCAGATCTTCAGGCAGAATACGCCGTCTTGATGAGAGCTTACCCCGACGAAAACGATCGCAGCTTTAAGGCTTTTACCGATCGAGCAATTTTGGCAGACATTCACCAAGCAATTGGACGGCTGCGGGCACATCGACGACCTAATGAATCTTTAGAGATCATTTTTCTCAGCAACTTCCCGTTGGATGTTCCTACCTGCAAAGTGAAGGCGATAGAGATTACGTTAGAAGCCGCAACAAAATGGGAGCGATTTGTTTTAGCCGTTGAAGCAGCGATCGCATCATTAAATGCAGCAGGCAAAAAGGTTACACAGTCAGCGATCGCAGCGATTTCAGGCTATCGGCAACAGTATCTCTCACGTCATTGGGTATTACTACAAACGCTGTTAGAACTCTCCAATAGCAAAAGGGGTAAAAACGTAGAATCACCCAATGATGATCTAATTCTCAGCATTGCCGCAGAATTAGAATCAGCAACGTTTTACCAGCAGGTGGTGGTATTGTACCAGACTCATCTGACTCGGCTTGGTCAAGCAGTGAGTCCACAGATTCTCGAAGCTGAGGAGTCGTCGATCGAAGACACCGATTTTATGGCTGGGTACTCGACTTACAAGCAGGTCTGATTAAAGATCTAGATATTTCAACCGAAGGCAGGCACCTCTACCCTAGTTGCCCCACGCTTTTAGATGAATGACCCTCACCCCTAGGAGAGGGGAGCTAGAAATCTTGTTTCCTCTCTTGGGGGTGAGGGCAAATTCGCTGGTTCATACCCGGCAGCAACACCCAAAAAACGGCTACTTCACAAAAATTGTGGTCACATTCAAGTGCGATACGATCAGTTTCATCGCTAAGACTTGCAAGATTTATGATGACTTTCAAAGATAGTCTCAGCTTTCCTTTTGCGCTCTATGCGTGGTCGAACTCGCGTTAAACAGAGGTCGATCGCCCAACCCAAGCGAGTGAATCATCCAGGGCAGAAGTCAGTTTATACACGGCATCCAGATTAAAGATTATATAAAGCTCTTAGCCCTCCAAGGTTATATAAAGCCGATCTTAGATATTATTCGTAAGAAGTAACATGTAACCCCTGAGACAGATGACATGGTTGGAACCATTCTTGAAACAGTATCGCCTTTGCTCTTCTGGTGATTCTTCGTTTGAGCGAAATCTCCGACCTATGTAATTTTGTTTGTCTTTGAAGTTGAGGTGCTAGTGTTCAACACTTAGCTGCTTCGTAGCTTGGTTGAAACTTCCTGCTTGAACCAGTTGAGCCGCACTGGCTCTTCAAAACCTGTTTGAGGGGTTAGGAGAAAGCTGCTCTTTCTTCAATACAGTGGTTTTTAGATAGGGATGACTTAGAGCTTTAAACCTTTATTTAAACTTGGACTTTTTACAGAAAAATGTATACGGAAATCAAGAATGAAGATGGGTTTGATCACATAGAAAATAATGATTTGAATCAATCGGAATCAGTCTGGAGAAGATCGCTAAAAGGAGAAACCGCCTTCACTCCTCTCTCGATCGAGAAGAAGAGTTCGAGAGCCGGAGCCATTGAGTATCGAGAGCAGGAAGCCCTTTTCACGCCTACGTTTGAGCAGCAGGTTAAAAAATACAATCTAAACCTCAGCACTTTGCTTCATGGGAGTTGGGCATTACTCTTGAGCCGATATAGTGGCGAAGAGAATGTGGCATTTGAGAGTACGATCGCCGCCGCTTCTCAAGGGCTTTTCTCTGTTTATACCTCCTTCTTGATGGCAGTTACGGTTACTTCAGAAGTTTCATTGTTGCCCTGGCTGAAGCAACTTCAGCAACAGTGGGTAGCCTTACAAGCTCAGGGAGATTTGCCTGACGCAGTGCCAGCGCAGAGTCATCTTCCACCAGACACCCCCCTATTTGAAAGCTTACTGATTCTGTCAGATCTGTCTGTTGGCTGCGATCGCCCTGAAGACCAGGAATCCAGGTCTGAATCGCTGGATTGCCCCTTGACTATTTTTGCAGACGTTGCAACAACCTTGAGGTTACGCATTCGCTACGATCGCGATCGCTTTGAAGATGCCACAATTACCCGAATGTTGGGGCATCTTCAAACTCTGCTAGAAGGGATGGTTACCGGTCTAGATGCCAATCCCGAACAACGGCTTGCAGATATTCCTTGGCTCACTGCTGCTGAACGCCATCAACTCTTAGAGGAATGGAACAACACAACCGTAGATTATCCCAAAGACAAATGCATCCACCAGGTATTTGAGGCGCAAGTTGAGCGAACTCCTGATGCGATCGCGATCGTGCTACCTGCCTTCAATTCTCACGCCGAGAAACAGTTAACTTACCGAGAACTGAACGATCGGGCGAATTACCTCGCGCATCAGCTTCAACAACTTGGGGTCAGATCCGAGACGTTTGTGGCAATTGTTATGGAACGGTCAGTGGAAATGATCGTTGCCATCCTGGGCATTCTGAAAGCTGGTGGAGTATATGTGCCCCTTGATCCAGCCTATCCTCAAGAACGGCTGGCGTTTATGCTGGAAGACTCTGACGCACCCGTACTGCTGACGCAATCTCACCTGAGCGATCGGCTTCCGACTCACCAAGCTCAAGTGGTTTGCTTAGATGCCAACTGGGGAGCAAAGGTCCCGTCCAATTCAGTTTCGCCAGGTTGTTCCCTGAGTTCCGATCATCTTGCATATCTCAACTATACATCGGGTTCAACGGGTCGTCCCAAGGGCGTAACGATTCCTCATCGGGCCGTTTTGCGGTTGGTGTTTGGCACTCGCTATGCTCATCTAGATGCCAATCAGACACTCCTGCAACTCGCACCGATTTCTTTCGACGCTGCCACGCTAGAAATTTGGGGAGCCTTACTGCATGGCGGACGCTGTGTTTTGTTTCCAGAGAATGGCCTTCCCGATCCTCAGGATCTCGGCAAAGTGATTCGTCACTACCAAGTCACAATCTTGTGGCTGACGGCTGCTTTGTTCAACACCATCGTCACCGAAAACCCAGAAGCGCTAAGGGGCATCCAAGAGCTATTGACGGGAGGCGAAGCGCTTTCTGTGTTTCACATTCGACAGGCTCAGGAACAATTGCCTGAAACCCAACTGATCAACGGGTATGGGCCAACCGAAGGAACCACGTTTACCTGTTGCTACCGAATTCCCGCTCCGCTTGATCGCGCGTTGACGACGATTCCCATCGGGAAACCGATCGCCAACACCCAGATTTACATTCTGGATCAGCAGCTTCAGCCAGTGCCGATCGGGGTGCCAGGAGAACTTTATATTGGTGGCGACGGACTCGCCCGAGAGTATCTCAATCGTCCTGATCTGACTCAAGAACGGTTCATTGCTAATCCCTTTGGTGATCAGGCGACTCGGCTTTATCGAACCGGGGATTGGGCTCGCTATTTGCCAGATGGCAGTGTGGACTTTATTGGACGCAAGGATAGCCAAGTCAAGATTCGCGGCTACCGAATTGAGTTGAGCGAAATTGAGGCAGTACTCAGCCAACATGAGGCGGTTCGCGATGCAGTTGTGATTGTTCGCGAAGATTTGCCCGGTGATCCGCGCCTGGTTGCTTACATAACACCCCACCAGGCATCGCCCGACCCGCGCCAGATTCAGACTTATCTCAGCCAGCGATTAGCTGCTTACATGGTTCCTACTGCCGTTGTGGTGCTAGACAAACTACCTTTAACACCTAATGGCAAAGCCGATCGTAGAGCGCTCCCCAAACCTACGATCGCGGTCAGCGCCGACTTTGTGGCACCCAACACTCCCACTGAGAAAGGACTAGCAGAGATTTGGGGTGCGATTCTCAGCTTGAGTCATGTGGGAATTACAGACAATTTCTTTGACCTGGGCGGGACATCGATTCTGGGGTTGCAACTGGCTTCCCGCATTCAAAAGCAGTTTAGTGCAGATTTTCGGACAGTTAAGCTTTACCAGTATCCGACGATTCGTTCTCTCGCTCACTATCTCGATCACAAATCTGATGCTAAGGAACGTCCATCGCTTCAGCGGCGATCGCAGCTATTCTCTAACGAGCCGCAAACTGAAGGGGTGGCAATTGTAGGAATGGTGGGGCGGTTTCCGGGTGCCAACAGTGTAGAAGACTTGTGGAGCAACCTTTGTGCAGGTGTGGAGTCAACCACGTTTTTTAATGCTGACGAGATCGACCCCAGTGTTGATCCGAGTCTCCGCGATGACCCTAACTACATTCGTGCGAGGGGCATTGTTGAGGGTGCCGAGACGTTTGATGCCAGCTTCTTTGGGATTAGCCCTAGAGAAGCGGAAGTCATGGACCCCCAGGCAAGAGTGTTTCTAGAACTGGCGCACCAAGCACTAGAGGATGCAGGCTACTCGCCAGAGCATTATCAGGGATTGATTGGGCTGTATGCTGGCTCTGGACAAAACACCTATTTTGAGCGACACCTTTGTGGTCGTCCAGAGATCATCGATCGCCTGGGTGCCTTTCAAACCATGTTGTCAAACGAAAAGGATTTTCTGACAACGCGCACCTCTTATAAGCTGAATTTGACCGGACCCAGTGTCAGCGTGAATACGGCTTGCTCGACCTCCCTGGTTGCTGTGATTCAAGCATTTCAGGGATTGATGACGCATCAATGCGATGTCGCGCTTGCCGGCGGGGTTTCGATTACGACACCGCAAAACACAGGGTATTTGTATCAGGAAGGCAGTATGCTCTCCCCCGATGGGCACTGTCACCCCTTTGATGCCAATGCTCAGGGCACCTTGTTTAATAGCGGGGCAGGCATTGTGGTACTAAAACGGCTGACCGATGCTTTGGAAGCAGGCGATCGCATTTATGCCGTTGTCAAAGGGGTTGGCATCAACAATGATGGGGCAGAGAAAGTTAGCTTCACAGCGCCTAGCGTTCATGGGCAGGCAGCGGCGATCGCGATGGCCCACGCCTCGGCTGGATTTGATCCAGAAACGATTACTTATGTCGAAGCTCACGGGACGGCGACTCCCCTGGGTGATCCGATCGAGGTCGAAGCCTTAACGCAAGCCTTTCAGCTTCAGTCAAGCGCCAAACAGTATTGTGCGATCGGCTCTATCAAGAGCAACATTGGTCATGTGGTAGCGGCGGCAGGGGTTGCAGGTCTGATCAAGACGGCTCTATCGCTCTACTACAAGCAGATCCCACCCAGCCTCAATTTCGCGTCCCCCAATCCCCAGATTGATTTAGAGAACAGTCCTTTTTACGTCAACACTCAATTGACCGAGTGGCAAGCAGACGCGCCTCGTCGAGCGGGCGTGAGTTCTTTTGGGGTGGGAGGGACTAATGCCCATGTGGTGCTAGAAGAAGCGCCCGTTGTGTCGCCGTCAAGTCCGTCTCGCCCTCAACAATTGCTGCTGCTTTCTGCAAAAAACAGCACCGGATTAGAGCAGGCTACGGTTAATTTAAAGACTCATCTGCAACAGGCTTCTGAAATTAATCTGGCTGATGTGGCTTACACACTGCAAGTCGGGCGAAGATCCTTCAATCATCGCCGCTTTGTGGTCTGTCGAGATTCAGAGGCCGCGATCGCGGCCCTAGAAAGCGCTTCAGCCCAAGCCCCAACCCGGCAGACCGACCTTCGTGATCCCAACGTCGTCTTTATGTTTCCGGGGCAGGGGTCACAGTCAATCAACATGGGTCTGAGTCTCTATCAACAAGAACCTGTGTTTCGGGAGGCGGTCGATCGCTGTGTTGACCTGTTGCAGCCTCTGCTAGGTCGAGACTTGCGAGAGGTGATCTATCCCAAAAACGGCAACAGCCAAGAGGCGGCAACGGTTTTGCGGCAGACGGTCTACACTCAGCCTGCTTTGTTCACCATTGAATATGCACTGGCTCAACTCTGGTTGCGTTGGGGCATTCAGCCTGCTGCCATGATCGGGCACAGCATTGGTGAGTTTGTGGCGGCTTGTCTAGCAGGAGTGTTTTCTCTCGAAGATGCCCTCAAGCTGGTTGCCACACGGGGACGACTGATGTGGGAACTGCCGCCCGGAGCGATGCTGTCTGTTTTATCGCCTGCTGAGGTGGTAGAGAAGCGGTTGGGCAAAGATCTGGCGGTCGCCGCCATCAATGGGCCGTCTCTCTGTGTCGTATCGGGGGCAACAGAGGCAGTCGCCGCGCTGCAAAAAGATCTGGAAGCTGACGCGATCGGGTGCCGCCCGCTCCATACCTCTCATGCTTTCCATTCACCCATGATGGAGCCGATTATCGAACCCTTGGCGGCAGTCGTCCGCACTATTTCGTTATCGGTGCCTGAGATTCCCTTTGTTTCAACCGTTACGGCGGATTGGATCACCGATGCTCAGGCGACCGATCCCTTCTATTGGGCGAGTCATCTCCGAGCAACCGTGCGCTTTGCAGAAGGCGTGCAAACACTTTGGCAGCAACCAGAACGGGTGTTGTTAGAAGTGGGTCCTCGCACCACTACCACCACGCTGGCACGGCAGCAGGCGAAAGACCCGAAGCGACAAATCGCCATCTCCTCATTAGGCAGCTCTACCGAGGGCGATGCTGAGTGGACGAGCTTGCTGAACGCGATCGGGCAGTTGTGGCTGGCAGGCGTGACGATCGACTGGAACGCCTTCTACGCCGACGAATATCGTCATCGGCTACCCCTGCCTACCTATCCCTTTGAGCGCCAGCGCTACTGGATTGATCCTAAGCCTGCGATTCCTTCAGAGCCAGATCGTTCTGCCTCCTTTTTAGCCCCTGTTAAAGGGCAACCTATTCTTGATCCTCAACTTAAACCGATTTCTATCCCAGAGATTGCTATTACCATGACAGAATCCCGGAAGCAACGCTTGATTCCTCTTCTTAAAGAAGTTTTTGAGTCCACCTCTGGACTAGACATTGCCAGTGTCGATGAAGCGACCACATTTCTAGAAATTGGGTTGGACTCGCTTTCGCTGACTCAGGTTGCTCTAGCCCTCAAGAAACAATTTAAGGTCAAGGTCACGTTCCGAAACTTATTGGAGGAGTATTCCAACCTGGGTGCCCTAGCTGAGTTTCTAGATCAGTCGATGCCTGTAGAGGTGCTTTCTCCTCCAGTTCCCGCTGTCCCGGCGGCATCCCCGGCGATCGCAGCGTCCACCAACAGCTCAAATGGTCATCACCCCCAAGTTGCCTCAGGTTCCACCTCGATCAATCCTGAGAAGGCTGACGCGATCGCAGCCTTAGTGGCTCAACAGCTACAAATTATGACGCAGCAGCTACAATTGTTGGGTCAGACGGGCGCATCTATAGCTCCCACTTCAGCCCCAGCATCTAGCGCCCCAGAGCCAGCTTCTGTCAATTCAACCCCTGTTCCCCCTGCTGCTGCAATCGAACCCAAGCCCAAGTCGTTTGGTCCCGGGGCAAAAATTGAGAAGTCTAGTCACAACACCTTGACGGCGACCCAGCAGGCTGACCTTGATCGTCTGATTGCTCGCTATCTCAAACGCACCCCCACCTCTAAGCAGCAAACTCAGCAACATCGCCGCTATCTGGCTGATCCTCGCACCGTCTCTGGCTTCTCTCCTCTGCTCAAAGAAATGATCTACCCGATCGTCATTGAGCGATCGTCCGGGTCAAAGCTCTGGGATGTAGACGGCAATGAATATGTGGATCTGACCAATGGCTTTGGCTTAAACTTTTTTGGCTGGTCGCCTGACTTTGTAACGGAAGCGGTCAAAGCCCAGTTAGAGAAGGGGGTCGAAATTGGACCTCAAACGCCCCTGGCTGGCAGAGTGGCTCAAATGATTACAGAAATGACTGGGGTAGAGCGAGTCGCCTTTTGCAATACAGGGTCTGAGGCGGTGATGGCCGCGATGAGATTGGCGAGAACCGTGACTGGACGCAGCACGATCGCGATCTTCTCGGGTGGATATCACGGCACCTTTGACGAGGTGATTGTTCGCAGTGCTTCTAAGCTGAGGTCACTGCCTGCTGCTCCGGGCATTATGCCGTCAATGTTTGAGAATGTTCTGGTTCTAGAGTATGGAACGCCTGAGTCCCTGGAAATATTGCGCGATCGCGCTGATGATCTCGCCGCCATCATGGTCGAACCTGTGCAAAGCCGTCGTCCTGAACTGCAACCCAAAGCATTTTTACAGGAGATTCGCCAACTGACTGAGCAATTAGGCACGGCTTTGATCTTTGATGAAGTAGTGACTGGGTTTCGCGTTCATCCGGGAGGGGCGCAGGCATACTTCGGGATTCAGGCAGACCTGGTGACTTACGGCAAAGTGATCGGGGGAGGCTTACCGATCGGGGTGGTGGCTGGCAAGTCAGAATACATGGATGCTCTAGATGGGGGCTTCTGGCAGTTTGGCGATGCTTCTTTTCCTGAGGTCGGCGTGACGTTTTTCGCTGGAACTTTTGTGCGCCATCCTCTGGCCCTGGCAGCAGCAGAAGTCGTTTTGAAGCGACTCAAGGCGGCAGGCTCAGACCTTCAGCGCTCTCTAGCTGAGAAGGTCGATCGCTGTGTGACTCACCTCAATCAACACTTTGAGCAAGTGCAGGCACCGATTAAAATCAATCACTTTAGTTCGTTCTTCTATGTCACTTATTCCCACGATTTTGCGTATGCTGGGTTGCTGTTTTACCTGATGCGCGAAAAGGGAGTTCATATCTGGGAGTATCGCCCTTGCTTTTTTACGCTGGCGCACTCTGACCAAGACATTGAGTTTGTGACACAGGCATTCAAAGACAGCGTTGCCGAACTGCAAGCGATCGGGTTTCTGCCTGGAGTGGGTGCTAATAGCCTGTCAGCAAGTGAGGCTGGAGTGAGCGATCGCAACCGTCCGTCTCAACCGGGTGCTCGGCTAGGACGTGACCCGCAGGGCAATCCTGCCTGGTATGTCCCTGATCCGGAGCGATCTGGAAAATACCTCCAGGTTGGAGCAGTTTGCTAACCCGTCAATCTAGACTTTTGCAGCTAGAACGCTTGCACCCCGTGCATCTTGCGGATGTGAAATGCTAACTATACAGGAATGTAAAGGGGATGGCGTGCCGCGTTAATGTTGTCTATCTCGGAAGGTACAAAGTTGAAACAGGTCTTTAAGGAATTGGTGAACAACTTTCCAATTGTGTCTGACTACTACGCTTATCATCGACTGTTTCCCAGAACGGTGAATGCTTTTCGGGGTGTGTTCTCCTCTTTTGATGAAGCCTTAAAAGCGGTGCCCCAACAAACGTTAGCTGGATATAACCATTCCGATTTACATAACGCGCCAGTTAAGCTTAATTGCACTCAGGCGGATATGGAAAAACTCAATCCGATCGACTATCCCGTTTTGGTCTGGTTGAGGAACGCTTTTGAGGATAGTTCTACGGTCTGTGATTTGGGCGGAAATACGGGCAATAGCTATTATGCCTTTCGCCGATACATTCCCTATCCAGAAAACTTGCAGTGGACGATTTGCGATCTGCCAGAAGCCGTCAAAGCTGGCGAAGCCATGCGCCAGCACACCGATTGTCCTGGGTTGTCTTTCACCAGCGATCTAGCAACCGTTGAGCAGTCTGAGATCTTTCTCACCTGCGGAGCGATTCAATATATGGAACCGTCTCTGCCAGACTTATTGAGTCAACTGAAAACTCAACCGCGTCATCTGATTGTGCAGCGGGTGGCATTCTACGATGGCGAGGAGTATTTCACCCTGCAAAATCTTTGGGGTGCCTATGCGCCCTACAAGATTTTCAACGACGCGAAATTTGTAGCGGTGATCGCAGCGCTGGGCTATGAACTCGTCGATCGCTGGCACATCGATCGCCCCTGTGTGATTCCTTTTCACCCTGAGCGATTTGTGGAAGGGCAGTCAGGGATGTACTTTCGGCACCGATCCGTGAGTTTGCTCCCATGATGATTGTTGAGTAGTTCCATTGCGACTGCGGTTGAAGATTTACATTGCCATTTACGATACTGTTATTGTCGAGGTTCCCTTATGAGTTCATCACCTGTCAGTCCCACTTCCGCCATTACAGCCGTAGACTTTGACCCCTTTGCTGGAGGTGAAGTCTTATTAACCGCTTTAGCAACCGCTGCCCAAAAGGAAATCTGGGCATCCGTGCAGATGGGAGCTGCGGCTAATTGCGCCTATAACGAGTCGCAATCATTGCGGCTGCGGGGAGACTTGGATGTGGAGGCATTGCAGGCAGCCGTGCAGAGCTTGATTCAGCGACATGAAGCCCTGCGGTTGACGGTGAGTCCAGATGGCAAAATGCTCTGTGTGGTGGAGTTGCTAGAGATTGAAATTCCGGTGTTCGATTTGTCTGGCTTATCGTCCACCGATCGCGATAGCAAGGTTGCCAGTCGGCGGCAACAGGCGGTTGAGGAACCCTTTGATTTAGAGCATGGGCCGCTGTTTCGGGTGGAAATCCTCAAACTTCAGCCCCAGGAACATTTGGCGATCGTGACAGCCCATCACATTATTTGTGACGGTTGGTCTTGGGCGGTGTTGATGCCAGATTTGGGCAAGCTCTATTCTGCCCGTAAACAAGGCGTGACGGCAGACTTAGAAGACCCTGAGCCTTTTAGCGCCTATGCTTTGATGCTAGAAGAGCAAGCCAATAGCGATGAGGTAGCGGAAACAGAAGCCTACTGGCTGAAGCAGTTTGCGGGGTCGGTGCCAGCGCTGGATCTCCCGACCGATCGTCCCCGTCCCGCTTTCCGCACCTTTGATTCTGCTCGTGAAGACTGGGATGTCTCCCCTCAACTCGTAACCCAACTGAAGCAACTGGGCACCCAATCGGGCTGTAGCTTCATGTCTATCCTGCTAGCCGGGTTTGAAGTCTGGCTGCATCGGCTCACAGGACAACCCGACGTGGTAGTGGGCGTACTGGCAGCAGGACAGGCGGCGACGGGAATGTATAACCTGGTGGGGCATTGTGTTAACTTACTGCCGATGCGGAGTCAAGTGGCGGGTGACCAATCCTTTAGCGAGTATCTCCAAGCGCGTAAATCCACGATCTTAGATGCCTATGATCACCAGCAGTTCACCTTTGGCAGCCTGGTCGAAAAGCTCAAAATCCCCCGCGATTCTAGCCGCATTCCCCTGGTTCCGGTTTTGCTCAACATTGACCAAGGGTTAGACAATAGCAAACTGCCTTTTGAAGGGTTGACGGCTGAACTATTTTCCAACCCCCGTGCCTACGAAAACTTTGAACTCTTTGTCAATGCTACAGAGCTGGATGGTCAACTGACGCTGGAATGCCAATACAACACTAATTTGTTTGACGCGACCACGATTCGTCACCGCATGGCGGAGCTAGAAACCTTACTAGCTGGGATGGTCGCTAATCCTAGCCAGACGATCGAGACATTGCCTCTGTTACCAAAGTCAGAACAACAGATTTTGGCGGACTGGAACAAGACTCAAGCCGAGTATCCCCAAGATCAGTGCATTCATCAGATGTTTGCTGCCCAAGTCGATCGGACTCCTGACGCGATCGCCGTGATCTTCGAGGAGCAACGCCTCACCTACCGAGAACTCGACGATCGAGCAAACCAACTCGCCCACTATCTCCAAGCGCAAGGCATCCAAACCGAAACCCTGGTCGGGATTAGTCTCGAACGGGTTCCCATGATGTTGGTGGCTATGCTCGCTGTTCAGAAGGCGGGAGGCGCATATGTGCCTCTTGACCCCACTTATCCCCAAGAGCGGTTAGCCTCTATGGTGGCTGACTCGCAGGTTTCGTTGTTGCTGACTCAAGGCACTTTGGTCGCGGCATTACCGACCGACCACTTGCAGGTGATCGATTTAGAGCGAGATTGGTCAACGATCGCCCAGCAGCCTACCACCAGTCCTCTGGTGGTGGTCACTCCCCAAAATCTCGCTTATGTGATTTATACTTCGGGTTCCACGGGCACTCCCAAAGGTGTGCAAGTGCCGCATCGTGGGGTAGTCAACTTCCTCACCACCATGCAGCAAACCCCGGGATTGAGAGCAGCAGATATTCTGCTCTCGGTGACAACGCTGTCGTTTGATATTGCGGTTTTAGAACTGATGCTGCCCTTGACCGTGGGCGCGACTACATTGCTAGTCAGCCGCGCGGTGGCGATGAACGGGGAAGCCTTACTCCAGATGCTCCAGAAGTCGGGCGCAACCGTCATGCAGGCGACCCCGGCGACGTGGCGAATTTTACTAGCTGCTGGGTGGACACAATCCCCCAATTTGCGAATTTTCTCAGGCGGAGAAGCGTTGCCTGCTGCCTTGGCTCAGGAATTGACCCAGCGGGTGCAGCAGGTCTGGAACCTTTACGGACCAACCGAGACGACGATTTGGTCTACCTGTTATCAAATCACAGGAACGGATGCCCCGCCTTTGATTGGTCAACCGATCGCCAATACTCAAATCCATCTTTTGGATGCGGTGCGACAACCCGTGCCGATCGGCGTTCCTGGTGAAATCTATATTGGCGGCGATGGGGTGGCGCGAGGCTACTTAAACCGACCCGAGTTAACGGCTGAACGCTTTATTTCTAACCCTTTTAGTGCCGATCCGCAGGCGCGGCTGTATCGCACAGGTGATCTGGCTCGCTATCTGCCCGATGGCAATCTGCAATACTTCCAACGCCTTGACAATCAGGTGAAGGTGCGGGGCTTCCGGATTGAGTTGGGCGAAATTGAAGCCACCATGACCCAGCATTCTGGGGTAAAGGAAGCGGTTGTGGCGGTGCGACCTGCCGAAGGGGGAGAAAATATTCTAGTCGGCTATGTAGTGCCCACCACTTCCGGCACTGATGCCCAAGTGATTCCGCAATTGCGGCAGTTTTTGCAAGGTAAGCTGCCAGAACACATGGTGCCCAACTTGTTTGTCGGGTTAGAGACGCTGCCCCTGACCCCTAACGGCAAAATCGATCGCAACGCCCTGCCCCAACCCGAAGCCACGCGACGAGATTTGTTAGCCAGCTATGTGGCTCCTCGCACACCCGTTGAGCAACAGATTGCTGACATTTGGTCGCAGGTGCTCAAACTTGATCAGGTCGGTCTACACGATAACTTCTTTGAACTCGGCGGCTATTCGCTGTTGGCGATTCAGATTGTGTCAAGGTTACGTCCGGCCCTGCAAGTAGAAATTCCGTTACCGATTTTGTTTGAACTGCCGACTATCGCGGCTTTGGCAGAGCGGGTTGAAACTCTGCGCTGGGCGGCTCAAGGGGCACAGGCAGCAGCGGCTGATTCATCCAATGATGATTATGAAGAGGGGGATCTATAAGATGGCACTAGAGACAGAACCGATGACCCTCGACACGCTGCTGTCGGAGTTGCGCCAACGGAATGTGACTTTATGGATGGAGGGCGATCGACTGCGTTATCGGGCGGCTAAGGATAGTTTGACTCCCGACTTGTTGGTGCAGATGAAGACCCAAAAGCTTGAGATCATTGCATTTTTGAACCGGGCGACGAGTTCTAGTAGCCAGCTACCCCCGATCTTCCCGATCGATCGTCAAGGTTCAGTGCCGCTGTCGTTTGCCCAGCAGCGATTTTGGTTTTTGCACCAATTTGAACCCAATAGTTCCTCTAACAATATGCCAGTGGTGGTGCGCTTTACGGGCACCCTCAGTGTGGCGGCGCTAGAGCGGAGTGTCCAGGCTGTTGTGCAGCGGCATGAAGTGCTTCGGACCAAATTCCCCGCGATCTCCGGACAGCCAACTCAAGTCATTGACCCCCACGTCACGCTCACCCTCCCCGTCACAGATCTACAACATCTGCCAACTCTAGAGCGCGATCGAGAAGCCGTTCGGTTAGCGACCGAGGAGGCTCATCGCCCATTTGATCTAGAGAATGGGCCAATTCTGCGCGTGTTGCTGCTGGTTCTGAGTCCGCAGGAGCATTTGTTTGTTTGGAATATGCACTGCATGATTTGCGATGGGGCTTCTTCTGATGTTTTCTATCAAGACTTGGTTGCTTTCTACACTGCTTTTTCGGCTGGTCAACCCGATCCCTTAGCCCCCTTACCGATTCAGTATGCTGACTTTGCTCATTGGCAGCGGCAATGGCTGCAAGGGGAAGTGTTAGAAACTCAACTGAAGTATTGGAAGCAGAAACTAAGCGGACATTTACCCCTGCTCCAATTACCCTTCGATTGCCCTCATGCCGTTGCGATTCAAACTCATCGGGGCGATCGAGCAGCCTGTATGTTGCCCACAAGCTTGAATATGGCGCTCACAACCCTCAGTCAACAGTCAGGATCTACCCTATTTATGACCCTGTTGGCGGCGTTTCAAGTGCTGCTGCATCGCTATTCTCGCCAAGATGATCTGCTGATCAGCTTTGCCAGTGCTGGGCGGGGTCAGATAGAAACTGAAAGGCTGCTGGGGTTCTTTTCCAACACTTTGCTGCTGCGGACAGACTTTAGGGGTAAGCTCACCTTCCGCCAGTTACTTCAAAGGGTGCGCGAATCTTCTCTAGAAGCCTATGACCACCAAGATTTGCCCTTTGAGAAGCTGATTGAGGAAATTCGTCCTGAGTCTAACCAAAGTCTGTTGCCGTTGTTCCAGGTTAAGTTTGCTCTCAACCCACCTTGGTCAAAGGGGCGGGGAATGGGCGCTGTGCAGTTGCCTGATCTGACCATCACTTCTCTGTTTGGCTACATCTATCATGGTCAGACTAAGTACGATTTGATCTTGGTGATGCGAGAGCAGGATGAAGGGTTAGGCATGGTGTTTGATTACAATGCCGACTTGTTTGATCCCGAAACGATCTCCCGGATGTTGGGACATTTTCAAACCCTGCTCGAAGGGATTGTCGCCAACCCCGACCAGTTGATCGCAGAGTTACCGCTCTTGACGGAGGCAGAACAGCAGCAATTCCAGTCCTGGAATGGTACTCAGATCGAGTTGTCCAATGAGGTAGCCGAGGTTGCTAGTATTCCTCAAGCCTTTGCGGCTCAGGTCGAACGGACTCCAGAGGCGATCGCCCTGATATTTAAAGACGCGCAACTCACCTATCGTGAACTGAACGATCGCGCGAATCAACTGGCGCATTACTTGCAGACTCTCGGTGTTCAGTCTGGCGATCGGGTCGGCGTTTATCTAGAGCGCTCTATGGATCAAATAGTTGCCTTGCTCGGCATTCTGCAAGCAGGAGGCACCTATGTGCCCGTTGAACCGGAACACCCTCAGCCCAATCGCTGGCTAAAACAGACCCAAGCCTCTTATCTGTTAACTCAGTCTCTCCTGGCGACGCAACTGCCTGAGTGTCCGATCCGATTCATTTGTCTAGATACGGTAGCGCCCGAAATTGCTGCTCAAAGTCAACTATCACCATCGACGCGCCTGACTGCCAACTCTATCGTATCCATGACTGCTGGGGCGGATGGCTCTACCCCAGTCGGAGCGACTCATCGCAGCATCATCCAATTAACTCAGTCACTCAGCGGGGTGACTCTAGATGCCACTGCCGTTGTTTTGCAACTCGCTCCTCTCGCGTCGGGGATTGCTGCCTGGGAAATTTGGGCTTGTTTGCTCAACGGCGGCAAACTGGTGATCACCTCGCCTGGGTTAACCGATGTCTCTACCTTAGGGGAAAGGATTCGACATTTTCAAATCACTGCCCTGTGGTTGCCCCCCCGTTGGATCAACCGAATGGTGGATCAACAGTTAGGCGATCTGCAATCGGTGCGGCACCTCCTGACAAGTGGTGATGTGTTATCGCTCACTCATTTGCAAAAATTGCAGCAACGCTACCCTACCTGCCAAGTCATGGGTGTGTACTGTCCGGCTGAGGCGCTGCCTATCTCGGCCTGTTATCCTCTTTCAAACCTGACTCAGCCGATCGTTCCTACCCCGATCGGATCTCCGATCGCTTGTACGCAACTTTATTTGCTGGATAGTGATCTTCAACCGCTGCCCATCGGTGTAACAGGTGAACTTTACGTGGGGGGCTGGCTACCCGATGACTCAGACATTCCCGCTGATGCCTGGATTACCTCTCCGTTGACCGCAGCCAATTATCTGTATCGAACGGGTGATTTGGCGCGTTACTTGCCCGATGGGTCTTTAGAACGGTTGGGGCGGAGCAATCAATCCGTCACCATTCGTAATTTCTCGGTTTTCACCGCTCAAGTGGAAGTGGCTCTGGAACAACATCCAGCCCTGCGAGAGGTGTTTGTTGACGTTGAGCCAGCGGCAGAAGGTGATGATCAGTTGGTCGCCTATGTGCTACTCCAGCCGAATCAATCCATTACGCCCAGTCAACTCAGCAGTTTTCTCAAAGCACAATTACCGTCCTATCTGGTGCCTTCTGCCTTTGTGAGACTGGAAACCTTGCCGTTGACCCCTCACGGTCAGGTGGATCGATGTTGCCTGCCGCCGATTGATGATGATGCCAAATTTATCGCAGTCACCGAAAGTGCGGGGGCTTCTCGCGATGACCTGGATCTTCAGCTAATTCAAGTGTGGGAAACAGTGCTAAGTGTTCAGGGGATCGGGATTCAAGATAACTTCTTTGATCTCGGTGGGCATTCTCTCTTGGCCGTGCGTTTGTTTGCTCAGATTGAGACAACCTTTGGTAAACAACTAGCCTTATCGACGCTTTTGTCAGCGCCCACGATCGCCCAACAGTCTGAACTAATCCGTGCCCAAGGGGAGGTAACGGCACAAGACTTACTCGTGCCTCTGCACCGTGGCACCACCGACACGCCTCCGCTGTTTTGTATTTATGGCATTCTGCTGTATCACGAACTGGCTCGTCATTTGGGACCAGAGCAGACCGTTTATGGTCTTTATCTTCAAGAAGAAGTGGATTTCTTGCTCAGTGCCGATCGGTCAAGTTCCAAGCCGATCATTTCATTTCAGCAGATTGCCGATCGTTATCTGCAAAAGATCCGCACGATTCAACCGACCGGCCCTTACCTGTTAGCGGGAGAGTCTTTTGGTGGACTGGTTGCCTACGAAATGGCGCAGCAACTACAGGCTCAAGGCGAGCAAGTTGCGCTGCTGGCATTGTTAGATACGCAAACACCCGGTAGTACCCTAAAACTGCCCTGGTATCGCCGAGCATACCTGCATTTGTCTGACCTACTTAACTCTGACCTACTTAACTCTGACCTACTGAACAAAGGACCTGCTTACTTATCTAATCGGCTACGATCGAAGTTCAGCCGCGACCAGCGGACTTTTGGTCATGTGGTTTCTACTCCGTCTGGTCAAGCGACGCTTGAAAATGATCTGCGGCTCCAGTTTCGTCGTCAAGCCTTTAAAGACTATGGGTTGTCTCCTTATTCTGGTAAAACCACATTATTTCGAGCCATGCAGACCGCGAGCAAATTTGAATCCATTGCTGCGAATCCTACTCTAGGATGGAGTAAATTGGCGATCGGCGGACTGGAAATCCATGATGTTCCTGGCGATCATTTAGGGATTTTGCAGAAGCCCAATGTTAGTGTGTTAGCGAGCAAGCTAAAAGCCTGTATCCAGGAGACGCAAGGGAAAGAGTGAGATTTTGGTTTTAGAGAGTTAGAACAATATCTAGCTCGATCGTTGCCCCGTTATCAACTGTCGTCGTGTCAATGCATGAAAACTCATAATCTGTCGTTGCCTGCTTTCATCCGAGTGTCAAAATTTTGGCAAGACAATTACGTCTTTTTGCGAGAGTTTAAGCATTTTCCTAAAGCACTTGCGATCGGGGTATTTGCGTCTATCTTCGCAGCCGCCCTTGAAGGGGTTGGAATGGGGTTGATCTTGTCATTTTTACAAGGTTTGATTGACCCAACTGCAAAAGCGCTCCGCACAGGAATTGATTGGTTTGATCTCTCGGTTTTGAGGATTGATCAACCCCCTGATGTCCGCTTGTTCTATCTCTCAGCCCTGATTTTGTTTGTCACCTGGTTACGAGCCGGACTGCTATACATTCAAAATCTCTATATTGCGATCATTCAAAGTACTCTGATCTACCGTCTACGCATTCAAGTATTTGAACAACTTCAGAGTTTGAATTTGAGTTACTTTACCCAAACTCGTTTGGGCGAATTGATCAATACATTAACGACTGAAATTAGTCGGCTCTGGCTACCATTTCTTTATGCGGCTGGATTGATTACCCTCACGTTTTCGCTGTTGGTTTATGTGATTGCAATTTTTGCCCTCTCATGGCAAATGTCGCTGTTAGCAGTTGCCTTGTTGACCTTGCTCTCGGTTGGGTTATCGACGTTAAAGAAGTACATTCGAGAGTCTAGTTTTGCGGTCACCGAAGCAAACGGTCACTTCACCTCAGTGGCAGTAGAGTTTATCAGCAGCATTTTTACCGTTCATGCGTTTGATACGCAAGAGTTTGAGCGGCAGCGATTTTATCGAGCGAGTGCAGACATTAAACGAAAATCGATCGTTAATAACGCGATTTCAATGATTGTTACCCCGTTGAGCGGTGGGATGGGCTTTACAATTATCTTGCTCATTCTAATTTTAGGGTTTGTGGTGTTTAAGACACCGCCAGCTACTTTACTGACGTTTATTTATGCGCTACTGCGGTTGGTGCCCGTGGTTCAGCAAATGAATCAAACTGCGACGGGAATCACGGAATGCTATGGCTCTTTAACGAAAGTTAAAGAGTTGCTGCAAAGAGGAGATAAACCCTATTTCAAGAATGGGAAGCAGGTATTTGCAGGGTTACAGCAGTCGATCGAGTTTTGCGCCGTAGACTTTAGCTATGATCCTAATTCCCCAGTGCTTCACAATATTTCTGTAGAAATTAAGAAGGGGCAAACCACGGCTCTGGTGGGTTCCTCTGGAGCTGGTAAAACCACGTTGGCGGCTTTGGTGCCACGGTTTTATGATCCGACTCAAGGGCGGATTTTGTTAGATGGCATTGATTCAACTAGTTTTGATATCAGTTCTCTCAGGCAGCGGATTGCGATCGTCAGTCAGGAAACGTTCATTTTCAATGCTTCCGTGCGAGAAAACATCATCTATGGCACCGCTGGGGCGAGTGATGAAGAGGTTTGGCGGGTGGCAAAATTAGCCAACGCCTTAGATTTTATTTTGGAACTTCCCAAAGGGTTTGATACGCAGTTGGGCGATCGAGGTGCTAATCTGTCCGGTGGACAGCGGCAGCGCATCTCGATCGCCCGCGCCCTGTTGCGTGATCCCGAGATTCTAATTCTGGACGAAGCGACCAGTGCCCTCGATTCTGTATCGGAACAACTAATTCAAGCTGCATTGGAGCAACTATCTGTGAATCGCACAGTGATTGCGATCGCTCACCGCCTTTCCACGATTGCCCATGCCGATAAAGTGGTCGTGCTAGAACAGGGACGAGTGGTTGAGCAAGGTCGTTACCAGGAACTCTTGGAGCAACGGGGTAAACTTTGGCAGTATTACCAAGTGCAGTTTAAGGGATCTGGTAATTCAGAATTATCGGGTTTATCGGCTTGAGCAATCTGTCTCTGTGATGTGATTCCAGGTCTGTGCTAAACCATCTTTGAACGCCGTTTTGGGAGTCCAGCCATACAGTTGGAAGGCTTTTTGATTGTCCAGGATATTGATTTGGACATCGCCGGGACGATCGGGGATGAATTCTTTTGCGATCGTCTGACCCGAAATCTCTTCAACGGCTTGCACAATCTCCATCACACTATGACCCATGGCGGCGGAAATATTGACCACAGAAGACCCTGGGTGAGTTGCCGTTAGCAGCATGGCATCAATCACGTCGTCAATGTAAATGTAATCTCTGACCGCTTTGCCCTCTCCGTATAGTTTCAGCGCCCGCCCATAGGCGGCGCATCCCATTGCTACTGCAACAAGACCCTGCTCACCCCACAAACTTTGCCCTGGTCCAAACGAGTTAGAAACTCGCAGTACGCTAATATCCAAGCTGGTGGAGCGGGCGTAAAAAGTCAGGTAGTTCTCGATCGTCACTTTGCCCTGTCCGTAGGCTGATCTCGGTATCAAAGGATGCTCTTCGGTGATTGGAATGGTTTGTGGGTCGCCATAAATGGTGCCTCCCGATGACACATAGATCAGTTTCTTAATGCCATGAGCCAGACAGATTTCAACTAATCGAATCGTTGGCACAAGATTAGACAGCACATCATAGCAACTGCTTTCTAATAACAGTCCGGGAAAGCTTGTAGAAGTCAGATGATAGACTGTATCGACATCTTGAATCGCGTGACGCAATGCCACCTCATCCATAAAATCCCGATAAATGACTTCAACTTGGTCAATAATGTCTTCAATGTTAGAAACTGAAGAATTGGGACGAGTGAGAATCTTCACTGTTTTGCCCTGAGCAACCAATCTTCGCGCCAGATTGCTGCCAATAAAATCGGTGCCACCCAAAATTAGACTTTTAGCCATCGGTTTCTCCAAAAATTAAGTGCCAAGATGCGATCGCCGCATCCCAGTTTCGTGACAGATTTCAAGCACACGATCGGCCTTAGATTCCCAATCAAAGTAGTGGTTTCTGACCCGCTTGATGCCAGCATCACCCATTTGATGCCGTAATTCTGAAGATTGTGCGAACCGAATCATCGCGGCGGCTAGCCCGTCAATAAACTCTTCAATTGAGTTGGGATCAACGAGAATGCCACAGTCTGGCCCTACATGGTTGGCTGGACCAGCCCAATTGGTGGCAACAACGGGCAAACCCATAGCCATGACCTCTAAAATGGCACTACCCCCACATTCGCGCAGGGAAGGAATCACAAACACATGACACTTGTGGATGATTGTGATGCTGTCTTCTCGGGTTAAACGTCCGTGAAAATTCACGCGATCGCTAATCCCCATCTCGGCAACCTGAGCCTTAATAGAGTCCATCAACTCGCCATCGCCAATTAGCTCCAATATGGCATTTGTTTGCTCAGTGACTTGCTTAAAGGCTGGCACCAGAAACTGAATGCCCTTCCAATCAACAAACCGACCCCAGAAGATAAACCGGATTGGGTCGGTGGGGTCTGGGGGAACTCGCTCTATGGGTTTGCAAATGGACAAATCAACGCCGCTCTCCACCACTTCATACACGTTGCCTTGGTAGCCTTGAGGTAATGCTTTGGCGGTGCGATCGTTAGCGACAATTAAACTTTCTGCCTGCAATTTACCGGGTATCCAACGGTGGGCAATTTCTGATAAGGCTCGACCGAGATTAATAGAGAGCCGTGTCATGGTTGAATCCATGTAGCGGAAGGCCGGAGGAAACTCTAGTCCACCGCAGAGCGGCCCAATTACCACGGGTACTCCTACCCCGTACATAAAACTTAGCCCTTTTGGTGAAATTGGGGCAGGTTCAAAGACAACCTGGATATCTTCTTGTTTGACTAGTTCCTTAACGACTTCCCGCAGGGTCCGTTGCGTTAACAGGTGAATCCACTGCCCAAAGATCAGATCTTGAATCCGATAAGGAAACCAGTGGCTGATTTTCCAAATGAGTTCTTGAAACCGGGTATCTTCGACGAATCGAAACTTTTGAAACTCTTGATCATCGGGAAACATCTCCCGCAATTCATCTCGCACTCGTGCATGACAAACGACCCAGACATCAACCCCACGGGCGCGGAATAACTTTAGATAGAAAAGGGGCAAATTTGATTCACCACTCATCCGCATTGATGCATTTTCAGCAGCAATAATCACGCGCATTGATTTTACATTCAGGCTGTCAGGCGAATTCATTATAATTTGCATTCTGTAAGGTGTGACTAGTGGCTGAGAGTGTTCAAGGAGGGTTAACGACTTAACTGCAAAACACTTGGGCGACTGGATGGTGAGATTGGAGAACCACAGTCATCGATCGGGTTTAGTTTGTTAGTTTTGCCCACAAGATTTTTCAGATTTTCTGATGGACTGTACAAGAAGATGTTGTCGAATTCCGGCGGAACAAGGAGCTGATTGGAATCACTCGATAGCTGAAATTTGACTTTTTCGTCTAATAGATGACTGAGGGTCAGAATGTTTACGAAGTAAGAATCGCTCACCAAAACTGCCTGATTCGATTGATTGATGCTGCGAGCAATACAATGGTCAAAATTATTTCCCGCTTTTGTCCACCAAGTATCTGAATGAGAAATTTGCCAATCTGAAAGTAGACCGATCGAGAGCAACACAGCCAGGATAATTTTGCCTATTTTCTGTTGCCGAATTTCAGATGTAGTGGAAAAGATCTGTTTCGTTAAAAGATAGGAAACTACTAACTGTAGAGCTAAATAACTCGGAATTAGATAACGCGGACTGGTCGATCGCCCGCCGCCTAAAATTAAGTCTGGCACGATCAAAGCCAACTGGGGCAAGATCAGAGCAATGAGAACGAACAACCTAGCTTGACTAGAACTATGATGCCAGAAAAAATAGATCGCGTATCCTACTAAACCTATTAAAGCTAATAGAGTCAGGAGAAAGGCAATAAAATAAATTCGTGGACTTTGGTCATTGAGATTAAGGTCAATAAAGAACAAACCGAGGTTCCGAACCCAGGCTTTTACGAGATTCAAGAAAGGAACACGCTCATCTATTCTTTTGACATTGGGCAGTGCAAAGATCACCCAAGGCAAAAAGGTGATCACGCCAATTAAGGAAGAGATGCTGTAGCTAACGACTTGCCTGCTCCAGCGATATCGTTCAACGATCAAAACATAAATTCCATGACCAACCGTAACAAACACTGAAAACAAAAAGGTGTAAAGCCCTAAAGAGACTGTAGCAGCGTAGATTCCCCAACTCAGGTTAGTTTTCAGTCGCATCGCCCGTAATAGAGCAATATGACTGATTAAGATCGTAACAATCCATAGGCTATAGGGTCGCGCTTCTTGGGCATATAAAAGGTGAAAGGGTGAGACGGCAAGTAAGGCGATCGCCATGCACCCAACTAATGAAGACTGAAATAATTCCAAACACAGCCAGTAGACACAGGGAAGCGCTAACACGCTCATGACTGCTGAGAAACTGCGGGTCACCGCAACAGAATCCCCCCAAAAGTCCACCCAAAACCGCGCCATCACAAAGTACAACGGGGTCAGTTGAGGTTCTTTGATCGCGAGTCCATTGATCGTATCCCAAGCAGTTTTTTCAGGGCTAGGATATTGATACTTTTCTAGATCCTGGATGCCAATGACTTGACCCGTCCCAATATGACTCACTGCTTCGGCATCCGTATATCCAGAAAGCTGAATCGAGGTAGAGGCTTCATCAAACCAGTAAGCTTTTTGCTCAAGATTAACAAACCGAAAAATAGTGCCTAGAACTAGCAGAATAATCACTAAAAGCTTTAACCCAGCCAAATCTAGTGGCTGACTCCGATTGAAACTACCCTTAATTGGTTGCATCGTTAGTTATGTCTTGAGACGGCAGGTATTTTGAGGAATTTCATAAGACAACTACTTACTTACTTAAGTTGGGGTGGTGACAAAACCTTAACGACTTGTTAAATGTACTAGCTTGAGTAATTAATTGATCTAGAAGTTGAGGTCTGGATCAGATCATTGGGTCAGCACTTACTTAAATTCTTAACCGATGGCTCCTTTGAACCCCGCGGTTTAGGTAGAAGCTATAGGAATTGGATCTGAGTCAAACTTTCTCAGAGTCCCTTTCATCTTCGCAAATGATTTAGAACTGTCATCCGAGTTTGCAGTATTTTAATGTCAGGCGTTGAGGTTAGTGAATCAGTTTCAAAAGTTAATTAAGCTCTTTTAACGATATCTTTGTAGGATATCTTTATGTATTCTTTTTACTGAGTTGACCTAGTGACCTGATTGTAAAGTTTATATAAATCAATGGCGCGTAGTGTGGCGCGATCGCTAGGTTAACACCGCATAATTACTAAAAGTGGGATCGATGGTTAAGGCTAGGGGCAATCTGAAATTGTGCATGATTATGCGATTTAACACTTAATATTTCTCTACCAATATCGATGATGTTTGACAAATGTATTCTCCCCAATAAGACTTCTGCTGTCACTGGGTTCACCTTTGCGGTTCTAGTTTCTATTCTCCCAATCCAGTCGGCGCGAACTCAAACTGCGGAGAGTCCGGTCGGACTCGCTCAACCTTCTGGGGTCGTTCAATCCGAGCAAGCCTATACCTTGGGGGCAGGTGACTTAGTTAGGATTGACAGCTTTGACACCCCCGAGCTGAAATTAGAAGAGCGCTATGGTGTGCTGGTTGATGGCTCCCTTAACGTGCCTTGGGTCGGGACTGTGACGGTAGCGGGGCTGACGTTAGAGCAAGCGTCTGGAGCGCTTTCTGCGAGATATGCTCGGTTTGTGCGTAAGCCTATCATTACGGTGAGTTTAGTCTCACCCCGTCCCCTAAAAGTGGGGGTATTTGGAGAAGTGAATCGCCCTGGCTCTTACATCATTAGTCCGATCGGAAATGAGACTTTACAATCTAGCTTGAGTACCCGATCGGCTACCGAAACTGGAAGTCAGTGGCCTACAGTCACTCGAGCAATCCAAACGGCAGGTGGAATTAAACAAGTCGCTAATGTCCGAAAGATTATAGTTCACCGCCCTCAAAGAGGTGGACCGGAAAAACTCATTGACGTGGATCTCTGGCAATTTTTGCAAGCAGGTGAACAGAGCCAAGACTTGGCTTTACGAGACGGCGATTCGATCTCAGTGCCCACTGCAACCGCATTAGACCTGAAGGAAGTCACCGAGTTAGCCACGAGTAACTTCTCTCCCGAACTGATTAAGGTCGGTGTTGTCGGAGAAGTGACTTCTCCTGGGTCAATCAGCATTCCACCCAATGCATCACTCAACCAAGCAGTATTGTCCGCTGGGGGGTTTAAGAATGGTCGTGCCCGACGTGACGTTGAGCTAATTCGTATCAATCCTAATGGTACTGTGACTAGACAGGGTATTGTAGTTGATTTCTCTCGTGGGCTAGATAACGAGAATAATCCTGCTCTCCGCAATAATGACATTATTGTAGTCAAGCCCAATGCGTTGGCAAAAGCTGGAGATTTTTTGAGTATTTTAGCTAGCCCTATCACTGGAGCGTTTGGTCTATTGAGACTTCTAGGTGGAGGAAATTAATCCATCACAGTTGCTGTTTTAAGGAGAGGTCGGAAATGCAAAACCAAGAACACAGTAAGAATGGCTCAGAGCAGAATTTCTCTCCCCTTATATTAGAGCAGGAGCATAGTCTATCGGGCAACCTCACCCCCGCAGAGCGCGATGAGTTTAACGAGTTTAAGAACCGGGGGCTAAATTTCCGCCCTTTCGTGCGGATGATGCGGCGTAATATGTGGCTCATCGCCGGAGTTAATATTGCCGTATTAACTGCTATTGCAACCTCTACCCTGAAAGCCCCACGTAGTTTTGAAGGGTCTTTTCGGATTTTAGTAGAGCCGATTACTGCTGATGCGAAACTGACCGATCCAACAGTGCTGTCTCGGCAAGGTTCAAATCCTGGTAATGGTGCCTTAGACTATCCCACATTGCTTCAGGTGCTTCAAAGCCCTGAGTTGTTGACCAAGATTACCCGACGCATCCAAACAAAAGTTCCAACCTTCCCGGCTAATGGATTGGCTGGAAAAGTTTTGGTACAACGGTTGGGGACGAATATTCTGGATTCTGCCAAAATTATTGACGTTAAATATATTGGGAAGGAGCCGAAGACGGTCAAAATTGTGCTGGAGGAACTGGCGCAGGGTTACTTGAACTATAGTCTTGAAGATCGAAAAGTGCGGATTGGCGGTGGTGTCGAGTTTATTGAAGATCAATTACCAGGGTTACGTCAACGGGTGAGTGATCTAGAAAACGCATTGCAAGTGCTACAACAGCAATATCAGTTAAATGATCCTGCAGCTGAGGGGACTGCGTTAACAACGCAGTCCCGGACGGTAGAAACCCAAAAATTAGATGCCCAAAGAGAGCTACAAGAACAGATTGCTCTCTACAAAAATCTACAAGACCAGCTTAAATTAGCACCCAGTGAGGCAATTCCGGCGGCATCTTTGAGCGAGGACCCTCGCTATCAAGCACTGTTGACGCAACTAAAAACGATCGAGAGCCAAATTGCGGTTAAATCAGCGCGGTTTAGTGAAGATAGCCCCGTCGTCCAAGCACTTCGAGATCAGGAGCGAAATTTAAAAGAACTCTTGAATCAGGAAGCGCAAAGCATTCTAGGTCAAAGTCTTAATGCTGGAGTGACAAACCCTCAAGTCACGACCTTCCAGAATTCTACTCGGATCAATTTGATTGGGCAACTCGTTGAAAGTATTAACAAAGTCAAGGTTCTAGAAGTCCGAAGACAAGCCGTATCGCAAAATCAAGGTCTTCTAAACAAGCAACTGCAAGTGTTTCCCGACATTTCTCGGCGTTACAATGACATGAAACGCCAGTTAGATCTAGCAACTAAAACCTTAGATCAACTGTTGATTCAACGGGAAACCCTACGAGTTGAGGCGGCTCAAAAGGAAGTGCCTTGGCAAATGGTGTCTGCGCCTGATGTTCTACGTGATCCGGGGGGAAATCCGATGCCGGTTGCTAGAGAAGCCGGTAAAGTCTTGGCAGTGGGGTTAGTCGCTGGGTTTATCTTAGGATTGATCGCTGCGATGGCGAAGGATAAGCTCAACGACATTTTTCGTACCACTGAAGACATTCAGGATATTACCGATGTGCCTCTCTTTGGGGTCATCCCTTTTGATCGGGATAAGCACTCCGTGTTGGGGCTGGCAAGAGGCAATGGCAGCGTGATCAGAATGGAGCCTAGTGATGGTGCGATTTCGTTATTTCAAGAGTCGTTTAATGCCCTCTATGCTAGTTTGTGTTTTTTATCGGGGGATGTGCTAGTCCGATCGTTGGTGATTAGTTCGGCCGCTCCTGGGGAGGGTAAAACGACTGTTGCGGTGCATTTAGCCCAAGCCGTTGCAATGTTGGGACGACGCGTTTTGTTGGTCGATGCCAATTTACTGAGTCCTCAGATTCACACCCGCTTAGGATTGACCAATACTAGTGGGCTGTCTGATGTGTTGAAGCAGGATTTGTCGTTAGATGATGTCATGCAGGCATCGGGTTTTCAAGAAAACTTATTTGTCTTAACGTCTGGAAATGTAACCGCCAGTTCGGGTCGCCGTTTAGCCTCTACGCAGATGCAGGGCTTAATGGCAAAAGTTGACGCTGCCTTTGATTTGGTGATTTACGATACCCCTCATTTTCTGGGTCTTTCAGACACCAACTTTTTAGCAGCGCAGTCTGATGGGCTTTTGATGGTGGTAGGTGTGGGTAAAACGAAACGGGCTACGGTCATGCAAGTGTTGAACGGATTACAAGAGTTTCGGCTGCCAGTCTTAGGGATGGTTGCTAACTATGTTGCCAGTGGTAAGCGCAGCTCGTTTGGTTACCGTCATCGCTATTATCAACCAAACTCAAGAGTGCGTTCTCCCTTTGGTAAAAAGTTACAGGTATTGAATGCCAACGTTTTGGCAGCATTCAACCAAAATAAGGTTTCCTAGCAAGATTAAGTTTCAAGAGAATGGCAATTTTCATATTGCTACAGTTCTTGGCGGGTGCCCCGATTACTCAGAGAAGCAATTCAACAACAGCGGGTGGATTTGTTGGCGATCGCCCGTTCACCCGGTAGACCCAGAACTTTTCCGCTCAGTCGTTTTGGTTAGTCACGTTAATAATTCGTGCTGGCACACCAACGGCAGTGGCTCCTGATGGAACATTGCAAACGACGACAGCATTTGCACCAATCTTTGCATGATCTCCAATGGTTACAGCACGAATGACTTTCGCGCCAGCACCAATGTCTACATGTCCGCCAATTTTTACTTCTCCAACTACGGTGACCTGCTGCATCAACAAACAGTTAGGACCGATGTAAGCACCCGGATGGATCACTACTCCATTAGGATGTGCCAGTAAAAAACCGCCGCCGATTTGGCAGTTTAGAGGAATATCTGCGCCTGTGACGACACTCCAAAAGCGATGTTGCAAAACGGTTAACTTACAGAAGCAATACCCCAAAATCCCATCTTTTTTTTTCCACGTTTGGTAACTTCGTATTGATTTGATCAACTGACGTCCAGGATCCCACCACTGGCAAAGTTTTTCACGGTTCCAATCTGGCTCAATTGCAGATACGATAGAAAAAGTTTTATTGGGCATTACCATTGAATAATCGTCCAAATTGTTTTCAGGAGAAGTCGAGCATTGAGACAAAAGGCTACCTCTCTTGGCAGGATGCAGTGTTTGGTTCAATCAATGCAAGGTGCAACCGAGCATATTCTACAAGCCTAATTTGTCAAGACGGGGCTTTTTGCAAAGTACAACACAAATTTTTTGCTCACTCGGTTGCCAGCGATTCTGCTGAGTTAGGTGAAAGACTTAGAGATGCTCTCCTGAAATAGCTGTGCCAGTTTACCTGCCTCAATGTCAGCTCGGTGGCGTTGGGCAACTCGCTCTTTACCGGCTTGCCCCATCTGCTCTAAGGTCGTAACGGGGAGTTGCAGCACTGTGCGGATCGCCTCCTTGAGGTCTGTCACAGAACCTGGTGGCACTAACCAACCGCAAATGCCGGGTTCTACGAGTTCTGGGATGCCAGCAATGTAGGTGCTAATCACAGGACGACCTAGGGCGAGGGCTTCCATAATCACCACTGGCAATCCTTCCGCAAAACTGGGAAGTACCATTGTTCGAGCGTCTAGAATATTCTGACGCACCTCATTGCTATCTGCCCACCCTGTGATTCTGACTTGGTTTTGGAGTCGAAAACGGACAATTAAAGCTTCTAACTCACCGCGCAGTTCCCCATCTCCGACTAGTACGAGCTTGACGGGTAATCCCTCCGCGGCTAATTGACTAATCGCCTCCAATAACAATAATTGCCCCTTCTGCTCGCACAGTCTGCCAATACAGGTTAACTGCGCCTTCTCTAAAATCGGTGTTGATTGCTGTGTTAAAAAGGTTTGATCAACCCCACAACGAACAACATGGATCTTAGGCCACAAATCATGGCTACACCAACGGTAAAGCTGACTTCTGCCAAATGAACTGATGGCGACGACAAAAACAGCCCGTTGAATTTTTTCGACTAAGGCTAACCCTGTGACTCGATCGAATTCTTCCGGCCCATGAATCGTAAAGCTATAGGGCGGTCCGCCGACCTCGTGACACAGCAGTGCCACCGTAGTGGAATTGGTGCCAAAGTGGGCGTGTACATGAACTACCCCTGCGTCTGCAAACCACTTTAACAGCACACAGGCTTCGGCGAGATAGACCAGATGGCGCAGTACTCCTTGATCCGACTTTCGACCCAATCGGAAGGCTAATCTAAGACCCCGCAGCCACGCTGTAGGTTGAGTCAGCGCTACCCGTAGAAATCCTCCCAGAAGCCCTCTGATGCCAGCCCCTAAAACAAACCGAGTTTTCGTGAGTTCTTGGCGATCGGACTCATCCACGAGTTCATCACCCCGCGATCGGATAGAAAACCGCAGCACTTGAATGCCACAAGCTTCAACACCAATAATTTCACGTCGGATGAAACTGTGACTGACTTTAGGATATTGATTGACTAAATAAGCAATAGTTAGAGACACGGTATTTAGGGAACGTCTAAGACTCTGAATTTCAAGGATTGTGACGATTGACAGACTCCCCTGACTACACGGGGGATTCTGGGATCAAACAGCAATTGCAGGCGAAGCCTGTCTGACATCACCTAACCCAACAGTGAATGTCGCAGCTTGAATGTTCTTCGCGGTGTTCTCATCTCGTCCATTCACCGACTGGCAAGACGGACAACGCCACTCTCTCACTGATAAATCCAACTCTTTCAGAACATACACCCTTTGATAACCAACTAGCTGCCAGAACTCTTGCTGTTTCCGCAATGTGGTGATGTGGGCTTGAAGCTTGGCGCAGTTCAAATGCTTTTGCCCCACATTCGGTAGTAGCGTTTGTGGGGGATGACATTGTGGTTGTAGATGACTCCAGCAGTGTTAATTGACCGCTTGAGAAATCGATTCCGCTTGTGACTGTAGAGCTTGAACTTCAATGTCTTCCTGCTAAAATATAGCATATTGAAGTCATAACAACAACGTGAAACAACTTACAGTATGACGTTATGATGAAGAATACAAACTGCCCATGAAGGATTGCGATGTGGTTAACTACTATTTAGTATAAGTTGGGAAACAAGAATAGACCTCCTGCATAAATAAAACTCTCGACGTAACTACCCTGAGATCTCGCCCCCTAACCCCCAATTCTGGGGAAACCGGAGTTCAAAGTCCCCCAGAATTGGGGGATTTAGAGGGCGTTCCCAGATTTGTGCAGGAGGTCTAATGCTAGATCTAACTTTTGCCGATCCTCTAGCGAACACTCATATTAAAGCCTTAGCTAACAATGAAAATTCAAGTATTTGAACAGTTTGAGGGTGGTCATCACACAAATTATATTGAAGCGCTTCTGCCTGAGTTGGCTAACTTAGTCGATAAAAATATTGTTGACGAAGTTGTGGTTACCGTTACACATCGGCACTTCACTGTATTGCAACAGAATGATGGGGTTCAGCAATTTTCTGGTTTGATTCAGTTTGACCCATCCTTACCGGCGGTTAGTCCTAATCCTTCCTTAAAAGATCGTAAGCAAATTACTACCCATCTGGTCAATGCTATTGCTCGCCATCGACCAGACTATTTAATCTCGACTTCAGCCGACTACGAGAGTCTATTTCTCGCGATTAGGTGTCGGTTAGGAATGCCATCGCTTCCTAGTCAGCTAGTTTCGCTGGGTATGTTTCACTATGGATATGCTGGAGTTGGTGAGACTCAATGGTCTGATCGCGTCAAACAGTTTATCTACAGTTTTGCTTGGAAAAATTCTACCTGGTCTCGATTGCTGATGGTCAATCCGATCGTCTACGAAGCATTGAGTCATGAAAAGCCTGCATTTCGGCAACGGATTGGACTCTTGCCTGACCCTGTTCCATCTTCAGTTTACTTTGATAAGAGCACAGCTCGGAAAATGCTCAATCTTCCTGCTGAAGGGCGATATGTTGGGTTTGTTGGCGTGATGGATCTGCGTAAGGCGATTCCTGAACTACTAGCTGCTTGGCAAGCTGCACAATCTGATGCGAATGATTATCTACTCTTAGCAGGCAGGCTTGATCCAGGATATCGGCAGTTGATTGAAACTGAATTCTCGCATTTCTTGCAGCAAGGACGGATCATTTTGCTCGATCAGCATTTGACTGCCGAGCAACTAATTGCAGGATATTCAGCCTTGGATGTGGTTGCGGTAGTGCAGTACCAGCGATCGAACTTATCAGCAAATTTGCTCAAAGCGATCGCGGCGGGACGACCTGCGATCGTCGATCGTTACGGCTACACTGGTATGTTGGTTGAGCGCTTTCAAGCCGGATATGCTTGCGATGTCACCAATCACGCCGATCTAACCGCAACGTTGAAAACGGCTTTAACGGAAAGCTCAAACTATACCCTCAGCCCTAATGCTGAACGACTGATTCAGTTTCATCATCCAAGCAATTTTGCTCAGACGGTTCTTCAGGGTCTGGCGGGATTGCTTCCTGCCGACTACCCCAGTGAGATCAAAACCTGGGAGTGGGTTTGTGAGTCTGCTGAGAACAATCAGTAACTCTGCTAAGGGTGCAAAACTCAAAGCCCCTGGTTTGATGTAAGAACCAGAGGCTTGATGACTAAAGGCTTGATTGAGCGTGATTTACGCAAGGGTCACGATCGTTGCTCGGGCAGATACCGCTCTGCAACAAATAAGGGCACTCCTGAATCCTGACGAATTCTCAAATTTTCTGCCATCAATCCAGAAAGCCCACCCGTTGCCAGTATGCAGACGATCGTCGGAGATGTGTTCAATAAGTGATCCATGGCCGCTAAGACTAAAATAGTAGTTATCGCTGCAACCGGGGCTATCTTAGGATGATGCCAAACCCGACCGGGATAATAGATTAAGAATAGGATCACTGGCAATAAAAGGGAGGCTGCCCAAGAGATTAGTCCGACTAGCCCCTTCGTTCCAAAGACCGCGATCCAGGTGCTATCGGTGATGGTGTAATCAACCCCATCCCATAAACTGGGAACACGCGAGCGCCCCCAGCCTCCCCACCCTAAAATAAGTTGCTGTCGTGCCTTGCCGCCCAGGATCTCTTCATTACTAAAGCGCACATCTAAAGACTGCCCCCGATCAAGGGCAACATTTACAGAAACCCAATCACTAATCACCTTCCCCTGAAATTGCCCCGTCACGTTCAGGTACAAGTGGGCACTAACGGTGAAGACTAGAAGGAGGACAATTAGATTCCGCGCCCACCCCTGCACTAAGAAGATTAAGCTGGCAATGAATAAATAAATCCAAGCCCCCGTCGATCTAGTGGCTATGACCGTAAACAACAGTGTAATCATCACGGGCTTCATCGCCATATTCCAGACTCGTGTGATCACCCGACTTCGCCACAACCACAAGCCAATTACAGCAGATGACATCATCCAGAACGAGACAACTAGACCATGATTCATAAAGACGACCGGTCGATATCCCCCATAACGAATGGATTGATTAACATCAAAAAAGCTCAAGACCCCGTAAACCCTCAAGTGGATTTTGGGACCGATAAAATTTTCTATCAAACATAGAGGAATGTAAAATAGGCTACCGATGAAAATATAGGTCGCTAACAGTTTCAACCCTGCCAAGTCATTGAAAAATATCCGCCCAAAAAAATAAGGAACCCCAGTGAGTGCAACAGATGCCAGCGTGACATTCATTCCATCGTAAGCTCCTAACCCGTTCTCCACTGAGGTAACAAACGGACTCAAGCAAACCACCACCATGGGAATGTCAACCCAACTGGGACGAAATGAGAGAAACCGTTTTGGGTCAAAAATTAAGGTTCCTAACACAACCCCATAGCAGGTGGCTGAATATTTTCCCAATGCCGGAAGTGTGGGGATGGCAAAACTCCAAACCGGCAGAAACAGAGTCGCAAAAACAAAGACGAATGCAACCACTCGTCGATGGGGCAGCCACTTAAACAAATAGATAATGACTGGAATCCAGCCGAACAAGGCAACATGAATGAAATAAAACATTAGCTTTTAGGCGAAGAACATTCAACTGTCCTGTTGAGTGAGTCTAGCAGCTATTACTTGCTTCTCAGGTGACTACCCGCTTCCCACAAAATGGGAGGGACGAGCTTTTTGGCGATCGCTTTAATGTCCATCGTTTTAGTGGATACTGGCTCTAACTGTTCATTAGGGCGAGTCTTAAAGAGGGTGGAGTGCCCCCCTGAGACTTCCTTGGCGGGTCGCCCATTGCTGTAGTAGTAGAGAGCTAAAGACTTGCGGGTTTGACCCTCGGGACAGGTTAAAGGGTTGGGATGCCCGTGATAAGAGAAATCGGTTGTACTAAAGATAACGCAGCGGTTAAAAATGGGCAGAATCTTCTTTTCACACTGAGTCATATCTTGATCCCAGAGTTCTAAATTCCCCCCATATTCTTCTTGCCAATCTTGATTGAGATAGATGAGGAGATTTAAGCGGCGATCGAGTTTCAAGGTCTTATGTTTATTAAAATCCACGTGCATTTTTAAGAACCCACCGCGTTCGATTTGGTGGAGTCCGCCGCCAACAAAGTGCGGATCGGGGATTAAACCATCAATTCCTGTGAGTGTTTCGAGAAACTTAATAAAGGTGGAAGAATTTAATTGATACAGCAGGATGCGGATCGTCTCACCCATCTGGAGTTCATCTCTAGAAGCGTTCTTTTTCTCGACACTACTATTGAATCTTTGCCAATCAATCGAATCCACCTGGGGAAACTCACTCAGAGCTGTATTTAGTAAAGCTTCTGGCAAAAAATCGTCAATTACAATATGTGGAAATGGTTGAGCTTGAGCATAAGCTTCCCGTGAGGTCGTGGCAATCTGCTGTAGATGGTTGGGATCGAGGCAGAAGATAGAACTTAAATTCATGCGGGCTTCTGTGATGCTCATGACAGGTTAATAGTGTTAAGAGATTAAAGATGGTCTTAGTTGATTCACTTTGCAATCATAGACTTTGTGCTCAACCACGCCGCATGCTAAAGAGAAGACACAACGTCGTCTGACCCAGGGTTCTGGCTGGCATTGTCACCCACAGATTACTCTGATTGATGCTGAAGATCACAATTCCTGAGAAAGCGACAACTCCAACTAGGCTCCAATAAGCGAGTCGTTGATTGCGAATGCCTTGACTATACCCCCCCCATTGATTCACTAATTTAGCGATCGAGAAACTCAATCCCAAAATAACAATAGCAGCACCATAAAAACTGAGTTCACTTAGCTTTTGTGAATTCATCTGATCTACTACATAGATGAAGAAATAATGAATTGGAACAACTGCGAATGAAGCAACACCCGGAAGCGATAAATGCTGCTCAATGAACTTAAATGAACGCAGTTGGCAAATTAAAATAGATGCCACTAGCGCGATCACAATTGCCGCAAAACTGACAATATAATAACTTAATGAGACAGTGCCCCACCGAAAGAAGGCGGAGCCTTTGGAGACTAACAGGATTCCACCAGCAAGCGGTAGCAGCGCAAAGAGTGATAGGGCAAGACTGAGTTGTAACCAGCGTTGTTTGATCCACTTGGGATAATGTCCTGCTGCCCAACCTACGATATACCCCAACAATGGGTAAACAATCCACGGGGAAAAGGCATAGGATACTTCCGGTGGGCTAGAAGTGCCAACCAGCCAACCCAAAAATTCGCCACCATAGCCCAGAGGTTCGCTGAGTTTGAGATGGGGGGCGACGCTATAGCGCAGAATTGAGATGAACACGACTCCTGATAGTGAGTAGAAAATGGCGAAGCGGGAGCTTCTAATAAACTCAAGCATGATGCAGGAGATGCCGATAAATCCGAAAAAGTCTAGTCCTACCCACTGACCTTTGCTCCAATGAATCAATAGATCGGCCAGAATTAAAATTGCTACTTTGTTGAGCAAAATAGCCCAATGGTTGTCTTTTTGCGGTTTCTTAGATTGAATTCCATAGCCCACACCTGTCACGAAGAAGAACAAAACTGGGGCAAAACTACCGATGAAGACTAAGTGGCTTGTTAAGCCATTACTCAGTTGTTCAGGATTTAAGGTTTTGTAACCTAGATGATTGATGATCATTAAGGCTGCGGCAGTTCCTCGCAAAATGTCTAATTCTGACCAGTGCAAACTGGCGGGTCGAGATCCCTCGATCGCAACTCCGTGATTTTGTACCCTCCTCGGTATCAATCGATCAACCTGAAAGATCTGAAATAGCTTGTGCATTCTGTTCATACTAAGGATGTGTTCACGCCATTTGCACAATAGGATGTTTATGCCTTGTATAGATAAAATCCAGCCGCATCTCCCTGACCCGTTTGATTAAGTTCAATGGACCGAGCGATGAAATTTTGAATTTCTTGTTCGGAAAAGATCGAGGCTTGAGGATTAACTGCATAGGAATTAGGAGCGGTGACAGCAATATCTTTTAAGATTTGTTCACTAGCCCAAAACTGATAGGCATGGGAGTCGAAAGCAATATCTTTGACTGCGAAACCAGCCTGTTCTGCTAATAGCTGAGTACTCTTAATAGTATGAATATAAAAATGCCGAGGAGCATCGAGAGCAACCTAGTTTACACCATATTTTTGCCAAACAAAACACCCTGCTACGGGCATTCTGAGCAAAACATAAGAGTTTGGCTTGAGCAATCGATAGAGTTCCTTCAGCATCTTCAAGGGTTCAGACATATGCTCAAAAGAATGGTTGAGCATAATAAAGTCGAACTGTTCATCCATTTCTTCGATGGTTTTCTTAAATATTGTGACTCCATTGTCGTAAAAAATATCCTGTTCGATGAAAGGATCAACTCCCGTGAGGTGTGTAAATCCTTCTAAACGCATATCCAGAAGCAGCTTGCCAGAACCGCAGCCGACATCTAAAATTGCTGCGTCAGATGATAGTTGAATTCTTCTAAACCAGTTATTGTAGTAGTACTCAGGAATTTTCGTGCCAAATATTTTTCTCAGCACTTTTGAGAGTAGCATCCCCACTCGCTGATTGCCTTGTAGCAGGTATTTCATCCTTTGTGTTCTTACAATACTCCGGACAAAATTTGAGCAGGTTTTAAGCCTCAAACCCTGATTCAACCGTGGACGGGATCTTATTATCAAAGTCAGAGGCAAAGCTAA
>JAYVFW010000194.1:0-4921 GCA_043772715.1 Phormidesmis sp.
CGGACAGGTAATTGAGTCCGGTATTTATCATCTAGAGCTAGTGACCGGAAAGGAGACCAGTGGAACTCATCTAGATTTGTTCTTGCAGAAAGGGGATAACCATGAAGCCATTCCCAATGCAAAGGTAACGGCTCAAGTTCAGCTACCCGATGGCAGCCAGAAATCGCTGGACATGAAATACGACGCTGGCGAAAAACACTACACGGCAATGCTCCCCGGTGCCGCAGCAGGAGAGTGCAAAGTTGCCGTTCTGTCAGACATCAACGGAGAGAAGGTAAATGGGCGATTCAGCTTTAAGCAATAATACTGAGTTTCATTTCATTCTGATTTCATTCCTCAGCCTTAAACTGGAAATAGGGCTGCCCTGAAAGAGCATTTGACAGTCTGTTTAACGATTTAATTAGGAGTAAACATGAAAAAATTACACGGAATTAAGGTCGCGGCGGCTGGCGCGATCGCCGCAGGCAATGCTTTTGCTCAAGACAATCAAAAGTCTGCTGCTCAAACCGAGCAAATGAGCGGCTGTGAGTGCTGCAAAAAATGATGGAGAAAAAGACGAACGACAGCCAGAACAAAATGCCCGGAATGAACCATTCAGCGCCATCAAGTAAATAGTTCCAGCGACTACTTTTAACTAAGTGAACCTATTTCTTGAACTGTGGAGGTTCTTGTCTCAGCACCTCCACAGCATCTCTCTGTTAAAGAATAATGCTCAAAGTTTTTGCGTAGTTTTCTTCAAGACTTAAAATCCCATTCTGTTTTTATTTCCACTTGTCACTCTAAACCATGAAAACACTTATTTCTACAACCGTATCTCTGCTATTGCTGTCATCTATTCCGGTCACTGCGGCAACTCGATTCAGATGCACTGGAGATGCAGCTCGTTCAACGCCGCCAGTCGTTAACTATCCCACGCATGTTCGGAATGTCGTTTGGCGCAATATGCGGGCAGTGTGCCAGCAGCAATTTAAACAGCGTCAGTCGTCAACGACTCCTCCCAATAATTCTCAATCTCAAGAGACACCCAAGAAATCGCAGTAGGTGACATCGCTCACCTATGCTGCTTTGAGCCACCCACTCCATGCTGAATTGTTGAAAGCTTCATCTTGATCTCATTGGATTGTGGAACGCTAAGGAGGAGCTTTTCTAGTGCTGGATTATCTATGACAAGCTGTTAAGGTCAGAGATCGTATGCGAGTTTTACTGGTAGAAGATGAACCCGATTTAGGAGCTGCAATTCATCGGGTTCTAAGTCGGAAAAAGTATGTGGTGGACTGGGTGCAAGACGGTAGCGAAGCTTGGACATACCTCGAAAACCCCAACGTTCACTACACCTTAACCATTCTTGACTGGATGCTGCCCGGACTGTCTGGCGTAGAGTTGTGCAAACGGCTCCGCACTCAAAACAACTCACTTCCTGTTTTGATGCTAACTGCGAGAGATCGCATGGAAGATAAAGTAGCCGGACTTGATGCCGGGGCCGATGATTATTTGGTCAAGCCCTTTGGCATGGCAGAACTTTTGGCAAGAATGCGGGCGCTGCAACGTCGATCGCCCGAACTCCATCCCCAACAACTTCAAGTCGGTAAACTGATTCTCGACTACAGCACTCACACAGTCTGCCTACAAGATCCCAATGGTCAGCGATCATCCATTCCTTTGACGGCGAAGGAATTTCAAACGCTGGAATACTTCATGAAACATCCCAGCCAAGTGGCGACGAGTCAGCAGATCATGAACCAACTATGGGAAGTCAGCGCAGAACCCACTAGCAATGCTGTAGCCGCTCAAATTCGTCTGCTGCGGCGTAAGCTTTCAGAAGCTGGGTGTGATGGACTAATTGAAACGATTCATGGAATCGGCTACCGATTCAACGTTCCTCATGCATCAAAATAAGCTGTTCAACCGCACTCGCGTTCAACTTGCAGGCTGTTACGCCGGGGTGATGGGGTTGATCTTAAGCCTGAGCGGACTGACCACGCATCAGATGTTAGCGGTCGCTCACTGGCGCGCCGTTGAGCAGGAACTAGCATCTATTTCAGGAACACTGCACGACACCTTAGAACCGAAACTTAAGCATCCTGCTCGGCTTGAGCCTGCGATCAAGCAAGCCCTACCAGGACTGTGTCTCGTGGGAACTGATTGCTCAAACAACACTCAACAGCGCCATGTTCTCGGCATTGTTCAAGAAGGCAACTACTACGTGCGCTTCTTCACCCGATCTGGGCAACCGCTAGCGTTTTTAGGAGGTCAATTGGATGGGTTGCCACCTCCAGATACTAAAGAGGGCTGGAGTACGCTGCAAGGTCGCAATAGCACGCGCTACCACCAGACCACGCTGTTGCTGAAGACTGCTACTGGCTCTGCTTGGGGCTACATGCAGATTGGGCGATCTCTGAAAGAATATGACGATCATCTCACCACACTGCGGCTATTGCTGGCAGTGTGGCTGCCAATCTCCATGTTGTTGGTCGCAGGTGCGGGTTGGTGGCTAGCTGGACTGGCGATTCGACCTGTTTACCAGTCTTATCAACAAATGCAACAGTTCACCGCTGATGCTGCCCACGAACTCCGCACTCCCATCGCTGCCATTCGCGCCACTATAGAGTCTGTTCAAGATGTAGATGATCTGTCAAACGAGGAAATGTGGGAAACGTTAGGGGTGGTTGATCGTCAAAACAATCGACTGGCACATCTGGTACAGGATCTTCTTTTACTCTCTCGAATGGAGCAAAAGGCTTTGACAGCAAACCGTCAAATTTGTTGCCTCAATGACCTGATTCAAGATTTGGTAGAGAGCTTGTCGATATTAGAGATTGCTGCTCCCAACAAGCTATCGACCCAGTTTCGAGTCAAGGAGCCGCTGTCTGTAACAGGTGATGAAAATCAACTCAGTCGCCTGTTTTCTAATCTCATCGTCAATGCCTTGCAATACACTCCCCCCGGCGAAGTTGTAACGGTGATTCTAGAGCAAGATGAATCTCACGCAATAATCCAGGTTCAAGACACAGGCATCGGCATCGCTTTGAACGATCAGTCACGTATTTTCGATCGCTTCTACCGGGTGAGTAACGATCGCTCTCGCCAAACCGGAGGCGCTGGGTTAGGTCTGGCGATTGCGAGGGCGATTTCTGAAGCGCATCGTGGCAGCATTCAAGTAGAGAGTGAGTTGAGTAGGGGCAGCACATTTACTGTACGCTTGCCTGTAGTTAAAGAATGAAGCAAGGAGGGCACGTTAGAATCACGGTTCTCAAACCTCCGAACCTAAAAGGATTATGAGGATCGATCAACCCTCAAGACAGAATTTTAGGCTTCAACCTCTCAGAGCGCATCTCAACATCAATTTCTCGGAACTTTTGTTATTCAAATTACCAACTCATGGCGGTGTGCCTGATACTCATCCCAAAGTGCAAGAATTACCAGAGTTGAGCTTGTGGTCGGAAGCTTAGATGAGGCGATCGCTAGTTGACTATGCTGATGGCGACGGAAGGAGACGCACGCGTGCTGAAGCAACACTCTCTTCATCAGAATTCTGTCTACACTCCCTGACCAAACGGTGACGTGTGTCCACACCGTGAACACGATACACCTGACTAAAGGCTTTATGCTGGTAGCCGCACAGATTATCAGCCAGTCTCCTATGGAAGCTGTGTAATCATCAGTCCACTGCTCTTAAGAGGACATTCCTTGATTTTCGACCCAGTGTAACAATATCAATTCCACGATCAATGCTTGTTCGACTTAAATATGAACGTTAGGTGTGCAGAGCTTTTCAGCCTTCGCTCCAGTTGGAACTCAGCCTTGTCGTTATTTTTGGTTCAAAAGCAACGGGAACACCCTTATCGATAATTAGGGGGTAAACTCAGCGGCGTTGCTGAATGATGCTATGAATCTGTCTATCGGGGCTGAATCCTTTCGCCCCCTAAGTCCCCCAAAATTGGGGGACTTTAAGATTCTGGTTCCCCTCAAACTTGGGGGGCTAGGGGGGCAATTCATATTTGCATTCAGCAAAGCCAACTCAGCCGCCTCAGTGACGAGGTGGCTGAGTTTACCCATCTAGAGGTCGCTTCAGAACTCGGAAAAATCGTACGTTAAGGATTCGCAACCGTTCTTAGTGGGCGAAACTATCCTTTTCCCACCTTTTGACTTTGCCTCCCAATGTAGTCGCCTATGAGATTGATATGGCATCGTGCTGAGATACGTGTAAAAAGTGATCATATAAGCTTCAAAACTTTGCTATGTCCTGGTTTTGCACTTTGACCAGTTTGCGTTGTAGATTCTTGGACTTCTGCTGTCCCACGCAGAGATGCAACGAGAGAATCAGGGTTTCAGGGTCTAAACTGCTGCGAAATTGTGGGGGGTACTAGTCAGATGTTAGAAGTTTTTAGTCCTAAAATAGTCCAAAGGTGTACTGATTAAAGCTTTCAGTGAAGTTTTCTTGAATAGAAAACTCCAAAAGCTCCACCTCGTAGAGGTTAGAGGGGGATATGATCACTTTTTACACATATCTCGGCACGATGCCATTAACACTCACGTCTTTAGCCGAGAATGACTATGCTTGTGCAGTGTTTCTAGTCCTAATCCTTGACAAAGCAAGGTTTTAAGGCATCCTACACGCGGTCGCTTAGTGTTTATTTTCGGCAATGTTAGTCAGGTCAGGATTAATATGGCGATAGTAAGTCGGGCGACTAATGCCCAGATGTTCACAAATGCTAGTCACCGATCGCGTTGGGTCGGTGGAGAGCGATCGCCCAATTTCAATTTGCTGTGGGGTCAACTTCTGCTGTCGTCCCCCTTTTCGCCCTCTGGCTCTTGCTGCTTGTAATCCCGCTTGAGTTCGTTCTCGAATTAGGTTGCGCTCAAACTCTGCCAATGCACCAAACAAGTGAAAGATTAGTTTTCCCCCACTGGTCGTGGTGTC
>JAYVFW010000195.1:0-4911 GCA_043772715.1 Phormidesmis sp.
CCCAAAGACCCATAATCACGATGCCACTGATAATCAACCCCAACGGAACCGAAGTCCAGCCACCTGAAACCACTCCGGCTGAGATGCCCATCACGATCAGAATGGGACCTAACCAAAACAGGTATCTCCAATATTTAAGGAGTAGGGGATGAGGCTGCGAGGTCTTCATAAGAATTACTAAGAATCGTGGACTAAATAACTTGTAAAAGTCTTCTGATTTGTCATCGCCGAGACTTTTGCCCCCTAGATCCCCCATTCTGGGGGACTTTGAAACGCGAGTCTTGGCTCAAAGTCCCCCACTCGTGGGGGATTTAGGGGGCTGAAGCCGACTGAAACGCAGAGACAAAGACTTATGTTTACACCGTATCTCTTGAGGGAGAGGGCTAGCGGGAGGGCGAGAAGTTGCACCTTAATAAATTCACGATCCTAAGAACGTTGGAATCGCAAGGCATCGATCGATTGGGCAGTGAGAAAGATTCCTAGAAAAATGTAGCTGGCAAACAATACTAAACTACTGATGTCAACAACACCTTGAACTAAGTTTGTGTAATGCTTTAACAACGATAAATTAAACAGCGCATCACCGACGATGCCACCAAAATTTTTAGCTAATTCACTAACAATCCACAGACAGAGGACTAATGCGAATGTAAGAATCGCAGCCAAAATTGTGCTGTCAGTTAAAGAAGACACAAACATTCCGAGGGAGAGTACTGACGCAGCCAGTAAAATTAATCCGAGGTGACCTAAAAGAATTACGCTGAGTTGAACGGGAGGATTTACGCCATTGAGGGCGATCGCTTCATACAGCAGCAGCGGCAACGACATGGTGATAAAGAATGTCAAGACACCTAATAATTTTCCGATCGCGACTGCCCAATTGGTGATCGGAGACGTTGCCAATAATTCTAGAGTGCCACGTTTGCGTTCGTCGGCGTAAAGCCCCATTGACAAAATCGGCAACACAAACAGCGACAGCGAACCCATCACACCTAAATAAGTACGAAGCAACTCGTAAGGCACATCGATCGGAGGAATCGGAACCCCCGATTGAGCTTGCAGATCGACATAGTTTCCTTGATCAATCACGCCATCAAAGGCGGCTTTGAAGAAAATGCCAGCCAAAATCCAATAAATTGTGGCGATCGCATACGCCAACGGAGACGCAAAATAGCTTTGCAGCTCTCGTCGATAAATGGCTAGAAAGTTATAGGTCAACATTTTCATTTGGGGTGCCTCCTTCTGCGATCGCTGCATCAGACGATTCAACCTCATCTACATTTTCGACAGGCGCTTCTTCAGTCGTAAGCTGCAAGAACACGGTTTCTAAACTTGCCTGCACTCGTCGCATCTCATAGAGTTTTAAACCATGACTGACTAAGGCGGTGACCAGCTCTGAGCCTAGCTCAGCCTCAGACTCAGAAGCGACTTTTAGTTTGAGGCGATTTTGAGGCAGTAAGTCGGTGAGCATTGGCTCGATCGTTTTCACGCCCGACACGGCTTGCAAACACCGCTGCACAGTGGCAAACTCTCCCTCGACTTCTAACTCATAGCCCGAACTGCCCATCAACTGAGTCATCAAACTTTCGGGCGTGTTGGTTGCCACCACCTGACCGTGATTGATAATCGCAACACGACTACAGGTCATGCTAACTTCGGGCAAAATGTGCGTCGAGAGAATCACAGTGTGATTGCCCGCTAAGTTCTTAATTAAATTACGCACCTCAATAATTTGGCGCGGGTCGAGTCCGACGGTCGGTTCATCCAGAATAATCACGGGGGGATCGTGGACGATCGCTTGAGCAATGCCGACTCGTTGCCGAAACCCTTTTGACAGTTTGCGAATAATCGTTTTGCGTTTTTCGAGGAGATTGCAGCGCGTCAAGGCTGACTGAATTCGCTGCGGACGATCGCCCGCGTTGACTCCTTTAATCTGAGCCACAAAGCTGAGATATCCCTCAACCGTCATGTCAGGGTAGAGCGGCGGCGATTCGGGCAAATAGCCGATGCGTTGTCGCACCGCCATTGAGTCTTCATGCACCTCAAATCCGGCGACTTTTGCCGACCCACTTGTGGCAGGTAGATAACCCGACAAAATTCGCATGGTCGTCGTTTTTCCGGCTCCGTTGGGGCCTAAAAAGCCGAGAATTTCACCCGGCTCAACCGAAAACGTCACATCGGCGATCGCTGACGTAGAGCCATACAGTTTACTGAGATGTTCGACTTCGATCATAAGGGTGCGTTTGTGGGGAGATTGCCCTTGCAGTCTGGCAGAATAGCAGACTTTGGATGCTATTGAGCAAAAAATTAACACCCTGACCATGACGTTGAGCAAAACCGAGTTGTTGCCACGCTCTACCGCTTTCTAGTCCTTGCAGCCTCCACAAATGCCTGAAACAATCGTTGATGAGCGGGATCTTGAGCCGACATTTCTGGATGCCACTGGAGGGCAAACATCCACGGGTGATGTTGATGCTCGATCGCTTCGATCAGCCCATCTGGCGCTTTAGCAGCAACTTTCCATTCAATCGACAGATTTCGCACGGACTGGTGATGCCAGGTGACGATCGTGGCGTGAGTAGTGCCAAGAATATCAGCTAATCGGCTTTCAGGCAGAATATCAACCTCGTGCTGAGTCGGGCGACGGGGATGATCGAGCCGATGCGCGATCGCGGTTCCATAAATGTCTGGTACGTGTGCTACCAAATCGCCGCCACTGGCAACCGTCAGCATTTGCATCCCCCGACAAATTCCTAGCACAGGAATCGAGGCGGTTAGGGCTAATTTCGCTAAGGCAAATTCAAAGTCGTCTCGATCGGGGTCAACCGAATAAATTGCCGGGTGCGGCATTCCGCCATAGAGCGTCGGACTGATATCACCGCCTCCGGGCAAAATCAGTCCATCTAATATTCTAAGAATCTGTTCGAGATCGGGTTGATTAGGCGGCAGCAAAATTGGAGTTCCGCCAGCCGATTGCACCGCATCGACATAAGTTCCGGGTAGGCAGAGTTCGCCTGCCTCGTTGCGGCTGTGATTTGGGATTCCAATGATTGGCGAAGCCATGATTGCAAGGTGAAGAGTCCGCTTTCTATTGTGCCTTTAGCTAGATGCGCTTGTATAGAAACGGAGTGCAAAGCGCCAGAAGAATCGAGACGCAAAGAGCAGCGCGATCGCCAGTAAAGCGGCTGCGATCGTCCATCCTAAATTCGTTCGCCCCAGCATCACCTCAGAGGGAACCGTCGTTAAAAACGCCACAGGCACCACAAACGTAAAGAAGAATCGATAACTGGCAGGATACGCCGCCATCGGAAAGCGACCCGCTTCGAGCAACCCTCTCAAGACTTCGGTGACGTTATAAATTTTCACAAACCAGATGCTCATCGCCCCCAACATGAACCACAGGCTATAGAGAATCGCCAACCCAAACATCAGCGGAATCAAACTCAACAGATAACCTTGAAGCCCAACACCCAAGCGGCTCCCAGCATAGATGACCACGATCAACCCAAAGATCAAATCAGGCAAGCCCCACGGAGACAGCGTATGAGTGGATAGCCAGAACTGGGAGCTAATTGGCTTGAGCAGCACAAAATCTAGCGTTCCTGTCTGCACATGGCGCACGATGCGATTGAGATTTGGAGCCAAAAACGTCGTCGAAAATCCTTGCAGAATCGTGAAGACCCCGCCCACGATTAGCGCTTCTTCCCACTGCCAACCCGCAAACGTGTAGCCCGTTCGGTAGAACAAAAACAATCCAAACAAACTGCCAGCTAGTCCGCCTAAGCTCGTCAATGCTGCCACCAAAAAGTTGGCGCGATATTCAAGTTCCGCCGCGATCGACGTACTCCAAAACAGCATTAACAATTCCCAATATCGCCGCATACTAAGCTCCCATTCCCGAATATTGCTTAAGTCCTTTGCGCCAAAGCCACCGATTTAAGCCAAAGAACACCACACCCCAAACCAGCATCACGAGAAATCCTTGCCCAATATCGGTCGGTAATCCGACTAAAATGCTGGCTGGAAAGTTAACCAAATAGGGAAACGGCGTGAATAGCGCGATCGTTCTCACTACGGGCGGAAACACTTCTAACGGAGCAATCACTCCCGACAAGAATAAATAGAACAAAAACCAAAATTCTTGAATAGAACTTGCACGCTCTGTCCAAAATGACAACATCGCAAACGTATATTGAATGACAAATTGTAGCGCGAATGCTAGGATAGTCGCGATTGAGAACAGTAAAAAACTATTAAAATCCGGTAGCCAGAATGCAGCCGGATATAGCCAGAAGAATAGCCCAATTAATAGAAACGCAAATGGTAGCCGCGCAAATTTTTCTGAGATGTGAGAAATAACATGGTAGAAAGCAGGGTCGATCGGCTGCATTAATCGAAATGACAATTTGCCCTCGACAACTTCTCGCTCAAACTCCCAGATCACCCAAACAACGGTTAATTGTCTGACAAGAAACACCGCCAAAAAATAGCGGGCAAAGTCGGTTGGAGACAAGCCGAAGTTGCCTTGTTGGGCTGCCTGTGTCCACACGCCCATGAGAATGATCGGCAACGAGCCAGACAGCACCCACAAAATGAGTTCTGCGCGATACTCCACCATATAGGCGTAGTAAACGAGCAGCATTGTTTTAATCACTCTAAAAAGTCGTCTCATTGCCTTTAAATAATTGGGTGTGTCAAAGTATTCAATTTTCTCGATAAACATCTCGACGATGAGCAATGATCACAATGGTAATGACCGAACTGGTTTGACTAAATTCATCCGTATTCTCTGCATCCGTTTGGTTGACTTCAATCCTATAGATGACGCGCCAGTCACCTACTCGATAGCGAAAATAACCCGCATATACACCTTTAAGTTGTTTGATGTTTGCATGGCTGTAGGGATCTTGA
>JAYVFW010000196.1:0-15206 GCA_043772715.1 Phormidesmis sp.
AGCTTCCGATTTCTCCTGTTCCTGCGGTGGATATTCAATATCTGCCAAGCACTCTTCCGAAACCTCTGGAAACAGGCGACTCTTTCCAGCTTCCTGTGATTCTTAAGAACACGAGCAACTTCACCTGGTCATCTTGGGGGCGTTACCCAACCCGTTTTTCCTACCGATGGTTTGACCCATCAGGGCGGTTACTGAGAGAGGCTCCTAGAACTTTGCTGCCTTCAGACGTAAATCCTGGTGAATCGACTGCGATCGTGGCAACTATTCAAGCTCCCTTTTTGCCAGGAGAATATCGTTTGGTGCCGACAATGGTTTTAGAGAGAGGGTTCTGGTTTTCTGATCGAACGCCTAGCTCACTCTCAATTCCGTTAACAGTTACTCTTTCTGATGGCGATGTTTTCAAACCTAACCTTTAACAAAGAGTTTGAGGATGAAAAGACGGGCGATCGCGCCTCTTAAATTCAAAATTCAAGCCTTTCTTCCTCATTCTCCAGTAAAATAAGAAGTTCTGCGGCACAGTTGACAACAGGAATATTATGGCGAAGCGTGTTCAATTAGTCCTCAATCAGGACGTTAGTAAGCTGGGTAAATCGGGCGATTTGGTCGAAGTGGCTCCCGGTTATGCTCGGAATTATTTGATCCCCCAAGGCAAGGGGCAAAATGCAACGGTGGGTCTGCTTAAGCAGGTTGAGCGACGCAAAGAGAAAGAGCGTCAGCGGCTTGCAGAACTGAAGGAAGTCTCAATCACTCAAAAAGCGGCACTCGAAAAAGCAGGCAGCTTTACGATCGCCAAACAAGCCGGTGAAAATAATGCAATCTTTGGCACCGTCACCAACCAAGACGTGGCGGATGTGATCAAACAAATTACAGGTCAAGAGATCGATCGGCGGGGCATCACGCTCCCCGATGTTCACACGATCGGGGACTTTAGGGCTGAAATCAAGCTGCACCCTGAAGTAACCGCGACGGTGATTATCCAAGTCGTTGCCAGCTAGCGATCGGGTTTGAGCTTTGAATTCTTTCACTCAAAGCTCTATAAGCAGTACGTTTTTACTAGTCTCTGCTAGACTATTGTTAACAGTATATTGAGGGGCGAGTAGAGCATTGAGGCGGTAGCTCACCCCTTAATTTGCCTTCACCTTGTTGAGACTGCCCAGTCATGGCTCAAGAACAACTTAACTTTCAGCCGTTTCAAGACAAAGTTCCGCCTCAAAATATTGATGCAGAAGAAGCGATTTTGGGAGGCATCTTGCTTGACCCCGAAGCGCTGACTCGCATTCTCGATCTGATTGCGCCAGAAGCTTTTTATCTCAGCGCCCACAAAGAGATTTTTAGAGCGGCGATCGCTCTCCAAAATCAAGGCAGCCCAACCGATTTGATGAGCGTCACCACTTGGCTGCAAGATCGCGGCTTGCTCGATAAAGTGGGTGGGCAAAATAAATTAGTGCAGTTGGTCGATCGCACGGTGAGCGCTGTCAACATTGACCAATACGCGCAGCTTGTCACCGACAAATATTTGCGCCGCAAGCTGATCAAGGTCGGGCAAGAAATTTCTCAACTCGGTCACAAAACGGCTGAAGAGTTAGAGACGGTTTTAGATGATGCCGAGCAGAAGATTTTTAACGTCACTCAAGCGCGTCCGCAGCAGGGACTTGTCGCCGCAGCCGATGTGCTAACTCAAACCTTCTCAGAAATCGAACGCCTTTCAACAGGCATGGCAACGCCCGGTTTATCTTGCGGCTTTTATGATCTAGACGCGATGACTCAAGGGTTTCAGCGATCGGATCTGATCATCGTCGCAGGTCGCCCGTCAATGGGAAAATGCCTCGCTGCTGACGCAGAAATTGTTTTAAGTGATGGCAGCGTAACGACGATCGAGAAAATCTATCATCGTGGCTGTGCCGACCTGCTGACCTTAAACGCTGACGGGAAGTTTGGATTTACACAGCCTTCAGCCTTTGTCGATGATGGGATCAAACCCGTTTTTAGAGTCACGACGAAATCGGGTCGCTCGGTCGATTCGACTTTGAGCCATCCCTATTTAACGATCGACGGCTGGCGATCGCTGGCACTGCTTAAACCTGGCGAAAAAATTGCCGTGCCTCGCAAGCTAGAAATTTTTGGTACGGAGTCCATTCGAGATTCTGAAGTCGAATTGCTTTGTAACCAAGCTGTTCAGATGCAGGAAGTTCCGGCGATCGTCTTCAAGTTGCCGCGATCGCAGGTGGCGCTCTTTCTCAACTGCTTGTTTAAAACTGACGGCTGGGCAACCGTTTCAGCAAGTGGTGACTCTCTATTAGGCTATGCTGCGGTCAGCCATCGGTTAGCAAAACAGGTTCAGCATCTGCTGCTGCGCTTCGGAGTGATTGCCTCATTGCAGTCGCGATCGACTAAATACCAGATCGACATTACTGATACACGATCGATTCAGACGTTTGTTGCAGAAGTCGGTAGCTTTGGTAAAGAAGCGGTACTTCAAGAAGTCAGTGAAGCGATCGCCGACAAGTTGATTCCCGCTGAGGTTGGGCAACGTAACAGTCAGTTGGGCAAAACGGCTTTGCTCGATCGTCCCCCACAAGCGGCAACGAGCGATGTGTATTGGGATGAAATTGTTGCGATCGAACCCCTTGGCAATCAACAAGTCTATGACTTGACCATTCCAGAAACTCACAACTTTGTTGCCAATGACATTTGTGTTCACAACACGAGTTTTGTTCTCAACGTGGCTCGCAACATTGCGGCTTTTCATAAACTTCCGGTTGCCATCTTTAGTTTAGAGATGTCAAAAGATCAGCTAGTGCAGCGAATGCTGGCCAGTGAAGTGCGGATTGAGAGCGGACGACTACGGGCAGGGCGAATCAGCCAAAATGAGTGGGAACCGTTGGGACACGCTATCAGCACATTGTCACAGCTACCGATCTTTATTGACGACACGCCTAATTTAGGGGCAAATGAAATGCGATCGCAGTCTCGTCGTCTTCAAGCAGAGCAGGGCGGCGCGTTGGGGTTAGTGCTGATCGACTATTTGCAGTTAATGGAAGGGAACGGCAGCGAGAATCGAGTGCAGGTGTTGTCGCGAATTACACGATCGCTGAAAGGGCTTGCCCGTGAGCTAAACGTGCCTGTGATCGCGCTGTCGCAACTGAGTCGAGGAGTCGAATCGCGCACCGAAAAGCGCCCCATGATGTCTGACCTGCGCGAGTCGGGGTCAATTGAGCAAGACGCTGATCTCGTCATGATGTTGTATCGCGATGAATATTACAACAAAGACACGCCCGATCGCGGCATCGCTGAAGTGATCATCAGCAAACATCGCAACGGACCCACCGGGACGGTGAAACTTCTGTTTGAGCCTCAATTTACGCAGTTTCGCAACCTTGCTTCTCCAAATCGCAGTTAGGTCTTGAGTATCACAAGCAACTACGTTAATCCTGTGTATTATTAAGAGTAGTCATCATCATTAGTTTTCTCAGCAGCCAGTTGTGGCGACGTTTAGACCTCCTTTAATCTGGCAAAAAATTGGCTGTCTCAGTCAGTCCTTCAGAATTGATTTATTTTACCGATTAGCATTTGCCGCGATGGATACACATGGCTGAGTCTAAACTGATCACGAGTCAGCTTACGGCGCTACCTGGCTATAAAGTTCGGGAAAGCTTGAAGGCAAAACACGTCAGCCTGAGAATGACCGTTCAAGGTGGGCTAGAGGTGATCGTTCCCAAAGGATTTGACCAGAGTCGCATTCCTGAAATTTTGCACACCAAGCAAAGTTGGATTGCCAAAACGATCGGGCGACTCGAAGAGCAGCGTCAACAGCTATCGCTCGAAGCTTCTCATGAGTTGCCCGATCAATTGCATCTGAGAGCGATCGACCAATGCTGGCAAGTTGAATATCAACCCACTAGTTCCCAGCGCATCACGCTCACCGAAAAAGACAAGTCCCGGCTAATTTTGCGCGGCTGCACTCAAAACGAAGATGCCTGCAAATCACTATTGCAGCAGTGGCTCAGTCATAAAGCCTATCAGCGTCTAGTGCCGTGGCTGTGGTCAGTTAGCCAAGAATTAAACCTTCCGTTTAACAAAGCCTCAGTCAGAGGGCAAAAGACGCTTTGGGCAAGCTGTTCTCAGCAAAAAAACATCAGCCTCAACTATAAGCTCTTATTTTTGCCGACTCACCTGGTGCGCTATGTGCTAATTCACGAGCTTTGTCACACCACTCATCTCAACCATTCTGCTCAGTTTTGGGGGTTGGTCTTTGAGAAAGAATCAGACTATAAAGCGCTCGATCGTGAACTTCGCAAATCTAGCCACCATGTCCCCGGTTGGCTAGAACCGTCAATATTGGGCAAAACCGAAGATCAGTTCTAGACGTTGAACGATCTCAGACTGTCTCAAAAGCTTCATCTTCTCCTCATAAAGTCTGCCTATAGAGAGGCGTTCTCTGCCCGATCGCATTCCTAAGCTAATGCCAGTCGTGATTGGAAGTTTCCGCTATGAGCAATGAGCCAACCGAAAGACTGCCAGATTTTGAGAATAAAAACGCCGAAGCCCTCAAAGCCAAAACGGTCAACCCGATGGATTTGGTTTCTACGAGTCGGTATGAAGGCAACCCCAGAGAGCTAATCGAAAATCCTGGAGTTGCGCCAGAGATGCTAAACGAACCTGACGATTTGCGCTCTGATGAGATACATGAGGACTAAGCATCTAATTCGGTAGGGGTCAAATCGATCATGTCATTAGACCTATAGAAAGGTGCGAGATGATCATCCGATCGGGTGATGATCTATTGTCGTTGCAAAACTAAAGTGTGGCGATGAATCGTTGTCTAAAACTTTGTTGAGGTTGAGCGCAGTTTGGCTCCCATTCAACCATTTGATTCATTGCTTAAATCTCATTCTTAACAGCAGCTCCTTTTAACATCAGTTCGACGAGTTTTTTCGCTCCGTTGTCAGCGGCTTCTGCCCCCTAAATCCCCCATTCTGGGGGACTTTGAGCCGGAAACTTTGACTTGAAGTCCCCCAAATTGTGGGGTTTAGGGGGCACGACAAACCGTAACGAATGCCGTAGAATTCACGTCCTTAATTTGCTCCAAAACCCTTGCCTTTACTCAACGTGCAGTCATGAAAGTAGCCCTCGTCCATGACTATTTGACGCAACGGGGTGGAGCGGAGCGAGTCTTTGAGTTGCTCTGTAAGCATTACCCCGATGCCGACGTTTTTACGTCTCTCTATGAGCCACAGCATTCGATCGACCTGGGCGATCGAAGAGTCTACACCACTTATTTGCAGCAGATTCCCTACGCGGCTAAATACTTTAAGCTGTTAGCGCCTTTCTATTATTCAGCGTTTCGGGCCCTTGATTTAAGTGATTATGATTTGATTATCAGCAGCAGCACCACCTTTGCAAAAGGGGTGAAAAAGCGCCCCGATGCCAAGCACATTTGCTTTTGTCATAATGTCACCCGCTTTTTGTGGGACACCAAAACCTACCTGCGCGAATACACCGCCTATCAGCCGTTTTATCCCTTGATTGAGTCGATATTTCAACGCATGCGGCAGACAGATTTAGCATTTGCTCAAGAGCCAGATTTATATATTGCCAACTCTAGCGTTGTGGCGCAGCGGATTCAAGAAACCTACGATAAGCCGACTCTGGTGATCAACTACCCGATCGACAGCAAGCAATTCACGTTTTCTGCTCAAAAAGAAAACTTTTATTTAGCGTCGGCTCGACTGCTCGGCTATAAACGCATTGATGTGATTGTGGAAGCGTTTAACTGGTTGGGCTGGAGGTTAATGATCACGGGCGACGGTCCCGAACGAGAAACGCTGCAAGCTCGTGCTTTAAAGAATATTCAGTTTTTAGGGCACGTCAGCGATGCCGATCGTAAACAACTGCTAGCAAAATCACGATCAGTGATTGTGACCGCGCTTGAAGACTATGGCTTGGTGCCGATCGAGGCAAACGCTAGCGGCACCCCTGTGATAGCTTATGGGGCAGGGGGTGTGCTAGACACTCAAATTCCTGGCAAGACGGGCATTTTCTTTAAGTCACAAACCCCCGAATCGCTGCACACGGCGTTGCTTGACGCAAAAAAAATCTCCTGGGATTACAGCAACATTCGTCATCATGCCCTCAGTCGCTTCTCAGAAAGCGTCTTTTTCGAGTCGGTCGATCGCGTCGTTCAGGAGGTTTGTCTGGCGTAGAAGTGATGAGTTGAGTTTTCGCAAAAGGAGTTCCTACCCGTGGCTGAGAGTCATCTAAATTTAATTGCGGCTGCTGATCCCGATCCGGGCTATGGGCAACTGTTGTCGGTGTTGATGCGGCGGCGACTGTGGCTGATTGGCGGATTGGGGTTGTCGCTGATTGGGGCAGCCCTGTTTACCCTACTTTCTAAGCCGTCTTTTCGTAGCTCAATGCAACTGCTGAGTGAGTCTAACTATCGCAGTCGCAAAACCGACGCTAACCCAGCTACACTCTCGTTTGCAGATTCTAATGTTGAAATTGATAACGCCACGCAGTTAAATTTGATGCGATCGTCGCAATTGCTGCAACGGGCGGTTGATCAGTTAAAACTCAACGGCTCAGACCTTGACGTGGGCGACCTGCAAAAAGGACTCACGGTTAGCCAGGTGATCGAGCAGAGAGGCAACGACAAGATCAATACCAGCATCTTTGAGATGGTCTACACCGGACACGATCGTCAAGAAACCCAAGCCGTCTTGCAAGCAATTCAGCAGGTTTATCAGCAATATAACCTGGAGCAGCAAAAAGCGAGACTGACTAAGGGTTTGGGGTTCATTAACGAACAAATTCCGCAAGTCGAAGCACGAGTTAACCAGGCAGAAGCCGCCCTAGAGCAATTTCGCAAAAAGCAAGATCTGATTGATCCCGAACTTCAGTCAAAGTCGATGGTCGATTCTCTGGCAGCCGTGCAGAAAGATCAGCGAGCCAATCGGACTGAGTTGCAAGATCTGCAAGCCCGCTATGGAGCATTACAACAGCAGTTGGCGCGATCGCCTCAACAAGCTACGATCGCGGCTCGGCTGAGTCAATCTCCACGCTATCAGGCATTGCTCAACGAGATTCAAAAAACCGAGGTGGCGACCGTTCAGCAGCGCTTACGCTTTAAAAAGGGACCGTTTATTGATCAACTGAGTGAACAGCGGCAGAAACAGCAAGCCCTATTGCAGCAAGAAGTGCAGCGAATTTTAGGCTCACAAGCGGCGGCGATCGCTGCGTCAGGTGATGGGCTGATCGCCATTGGGCAACTCGGAGAAAACGACCTGAAATTTGCGAGTGCGTTAGTTGAGTCGCAGGTGAATTTGACCGCAGCCCAAGCCCGCGATCGCAGTCTCACTAACAATGAGCTACAGCTTCGAGGCGAGCTAAAGCGGTTTCCGAGTCTACTGGCTGAATACAATCGCCTTCAGCCGAATGTGCAGGTGAATCGAGACACCTTGCAGCAACTGCTCAAAGCACGACAAGATCTAGGGCTAGAAATTGCCCGTGGAGGATTCGACTGGCAGGTGGTCGAGCAGCCAAAAGTCGGGCAACAGATTGGACCAAACTGGCTGCGAAACCTGCTGCTTGGAGCGGTGGGCGGTTTGATGTTAGGCGGCGTTGCGGCGTTCTTGCGAGAGTCTGCTGATGATGCGGTTCGCACGTCTGAAGATTTCAAGCAGCAAGTTCCGCTGCCGCTGCTGGGCATGGTGCCCCAAGTGCCCTTGGGGGAAATCAATCCTCGCTCGATCGCGATGCCCTTTCAAAGAGCCGAAAGTTTGGCTCCGTCAATGATGCAGGTGATTCACTGGGTTCCGTTCCGCGAGTCACTAGATTTGATTTACAAGAACATTCAGCTATTGACGGCGGCGAATCCGCTCAGGTCGCTAGTGGTTACGTCTGCGCTGGCAGGGGAGGGAAAATCAACGATCGCGCTAGGTTTGGCAATCAGCGCAGCTCGTCTACATCAGCGAGTGTTGCTCATTGATGCTGATTTGCGTCGTCCGGGGTTGCACAAACAGCTTGAGTTGCCTAACGAACAGGGGCTGTCTACGCTGCTGTCGGGCGATCGTCTGTCAAGCCAAAGTGCGATTCAACTAGCGGACACCTACAGCGATCTTTCGATCTCGGTTTTGACGGCGGGTCCGGCTCCGAGTGACCCGGTGAAGTTACTGAGTTCTCGCCGCATGAAGGAACTGATGGCGATGTTTGAACAAAGTTACGATTTAGTGATTGTCGATGTGCCCCCGGTGTTAGGCATCGTCGATGCAATGCTGGCGGCATCGTTTTGCGATGGCACGTTGCTGGTTGGCAAAGTTGGACAGGTGACGCGCCATGAGGTGACTCAAGCGGTGACGGCAATGAATCGTTTAAACCTGGTTGGCATGATCGCAAACGGCGCTGCGATTCCTAGCAATCAATATTATCGGAGCGTGGCAGTTTCTTAAAAAAGGAGTCGAGGTTCAGCTTAGAGGTTGGAGGTTGAAGTCCAAAATCCGCTTTTGTGAGTTAGCGATCGTCAGGGCAACCGTTCCAGTCTGCCATAAGATTTGCTTAGGTAAAAAGGCACTCTTATTTTTTCAATATCCCTCAAAAGATAGGTGAATTATTTTCTAGATTCTCAACAATTTATTAGACTCCAATAAAACGTAGCTCCGTAGATCTACTACTAGAAGCAATCGGCATAAATAGGGAGTTTAACGAGCTAATATTGCTCAAACGACGTTTAATTTCTGTTGAGATAAACTCTATTAGCCTGATTTCAAGTTGGGATTTTGGGTGCTTAAAATCTTCTTGTATAGAAGGTCACTTCTTTTGCCCTGAGATAATTTCAATCTCTACTTCTAATTCTCGACTAGTAGTTTGTATCTTCTATTACTTACAAAAGTAAAGCTGTCTTTGCTTTTTTCTAATCACTGAAGGTCTATGGACAAAGACCCATGCGAGATTTCACTTTTAGAGTCCAACGTAGCCGACTACGGATCTAACTTCAAGTAGATTTTTTTTCTCGCCAGCCTATTAATATTTAAGTTACTTAATACTTAGAGCAGTTGAGAAACATTCAGGAGTGTACCTGAAAGAAACATTGATTAGAACGCTCAACTATTGTCAGATTGTCTACTTCGATTTGTGTCTTTTATTGCAACTTCAGTCAAACCTCTATGACGACTTTTAATCCTCCAATTTTGCAGGAAAGCCGCTCTCTAATCAGGGAAAGACCAGGGGTTACTTCTCCTACGTGTGTACTCAAATGGCGACGAAAACAATTGCTCGTCTTGCGATCGCAGCAGCATCACCCTTCCCATCTACCGCCCCTGACTGATGAACGACGACTGATTGACTGTTTGAGCCACTCCCCCATTCGACTGGTGCGAGCCGATGCTAGTTTGGGCGAATCTGAACTCAGGTTTTGGGCAAATGCCTGTGAGCGATCGCACAAAACGCTCTATCTGAGATTGCCCGCTGCCTCTAAACTCCTCCACAAGCGCATCGGCTTTTTTTGGGGCTGTAAGCGATTGTTAGACCTCAGCATAGCGTCATTGCTGTTGGTGTTGTTGAGTCCGGTGCTGTTGACGATCGCTGCGCTGATCAAGGCTTCCACGCCTGGTCCGATTTTATTTCGGCAGTGGCGGGTTGGGCAGCGAGGCAAATTGTTTAGAGTGCTGAAGTTTCGCACGATGACAGTCAACGCCGAACAACATCACCATCAAGTGATGGCAGGTCAGTCTCACACAAACCTGCACAAGCGGGAGGATGACCCGCGAATTACACCGTTGGGCAAACGGCTGCGAAAATATAGCCTCGATGAACTGCCTCAGCTATTCAACGTGCTGTTGGGCGAGATGAGCCTGGTAGGACCAAGACCTTGGGCGCTTTATGATGCCGTTCGCATTCGTCCAGAAATGTTAGAGCGATTGAATGCTCTGCCCGGAATCACAGGAGCTTGGCAGATTCAAGCGCGATCGCATCTGTTAGACATTGACATGGTGAACGATCTTGACCTGGAATATCTGCGTAACTGGTCATTAACCGAAGATCTGAAAATTCTTCTAAGAACGGTGCCCAAAGTGCTATCAGGATTTGGGGCGTGTTGACTCTAAACCAAGTTTCATTGATATCCATGCGATTTAAGCTTTCTAATGTGGTGCGGAGTAGGGTCAAAGCAACTGGGTTTTGGCGTGACAACTCCTTGATTTTGCGAGAGTTTCAACACTTTCCGAGAATTGCGATCGCTGCAATCATATTTGCGTTGTGTGCAGCATCCTTTGAAGGATTTGGGTTCGGGTTCCTGTTAGCGTTTTTGCAAAGTCTCGTTAGCCCGACTGCTAAACCGTTTCAAACTGGGTTGAACTGGGTTGATATCTGGATTTTGGGGATCAACACCTCCGCGACGAGTCGGCTTTATCGGGTGTCTGGTCTGATTCTCGCCTCCACCTGGATTCGAGCCGGGTTCAATTATCTAACTCAGGTTTACACCGAGTTGACGCAGCAAAAACTCGTCGATCGTCTCCGCAAACAGATTTTTGAGCAACTGCAAGGGGTGAGCCTGAGCTATTTTGGCAAGACGCATTCGGGTCAATTGATCAATACCCTGACGGGTGAACTAGGTCGATTGCAGTCAGCGTTCTCGTTAATCGCTTACATGATCACTAAGGGATCAACGCTAGTGGTCTATGCGGTGTTGATGTTTACAATCTCCTGGCAGTTGACGATCATTGCTCTGATGTTGTTTACGCTGTTGGCAGTCGGGTTGTCAAATCTAAATGCGCGGGTGCGTGAAAGTAGTTTTGCCCTATCAACCGCCGCTGGAGCATTTACCACCATTTCGCTAGAGTTTATTAACGGTATTCGTACGGTGCAAGCTTCTGCGACTCAAGACTATGAGCGCAAACGCTTCTATGAATCTAGTCAGACGATGCTCAAAACCAGCATGAAAGCGGCAACCCGCAGTGCTGTCGTGCGTCCTCTTGCCGAAGGGTTAGCGACCACCGTTTTAATCAGCATGATTATTGTGGCGATCACCATCTTTGTAGCTAATGGAACGCTGCAAACTGCGTCACTGCTGACGTTTTTGTTTATTTTATTTCGACTCGTTCCGGCAGTGCATGAACTGAATGGCAATCGAGCACAGTTGAGCGGATATGGCGGCACGATCGCTAACATTACCGAGGTGCTGCGAGACGACAACAAACCCTATTTGCAAGATGGCACTCATCAGTTTGCAGGGTTAAAAACGGCGATCGAGTTTGTTGCGGTTGATTTTGGTTACGATCCTGCTTGCCGGGTGTTGAAAGATATCACGCTGACGATTCCTCGTGGCAAAATGACAGCGCTGATTGGGGCATCGGGTGCAGGAAAAACGACGCTGGTTGATTTGATTCCTCGCTTCTACGATCCGACACGGGGACACATTCTGATCGATGGTCGAGATCTGCGATTGTTCTCGATCAAATCGCTGCGGCAAAAGATGGCGATCGTTAGCCAAGATACGTTTATCTTCAATGCATCGGTGCGCTATAACATCGCCTACGGGTTAGAAAACGTCAGCGATGCTGAAGTCTGGACGGCGGCAAGACAGGCAAACGCGCTGGATTTCATTTTAGAAATGCCGCAGCAGTTTGAGACAATGCTGGGCGATCGCGGCGTGCGGATGTCAGGCGGACAACGGCAGCGACTCGCGATCGCCCGTGCCCTTTTGCGAAATCCCGAAATTCTGATTCTCGATGAAGCTACCAGCGCTCTCGATTCGGTGTCAGAACGATTGATTCAGCAATCACTAGAAGATATCTCAGAAGGACGCACGGTGATTGCGATCGCACATCGTTTATCAACGATCATTCGGGCTGATAAAGTCGTCGTTTTAGAACAAGGTCAAATTGTTGAGCAAGGCACTTATCAAGAACTTCTAAATCAGCGCGGCAAACTATGGCACTATCACCGAATGCAACACGAAGTAGACGTGAAAACCGACGGATAAAAACTGGACAGCCCTCTTCACGAAGTGGGGCGAAGCTCTCGCCAACCCCTCTCCCCAAGGAGAAGGGAGCTAGAAATCTTGTTCCCTCTCCCCAAGGAGAGGGCTAGGGTGAGGGCGGAGTATTTATTCAGGAAGTCTAATCTCTAAGCGTTAACTAATCCAATAAGAGGAGGATCTATGCACTTAATTGCCTTAGAACAAGAACCGACCTCACTGCGAGGCGGACAAGAAAAAAACCTGATAGAAATCTGTCGTGACTTAGCTGCTCGGGGTCACAAAGTCACACTGCTCTATGAACAAGAAGGCAACTTGCTTGACCAATATCGTGAGTTTTGTGAATCTACCCTGCACATTGACGCTTATGGGTTCGATCGCCGCCGACCCAAAACCATTTTGCAGTTTGTTCGTAACGTTGTCGGAATTGGCAAAATTCCGGTCTACGCCAATAGCGTTGTGTTTAGCAACGTCTGTCATACTGCGACCTTTGGTTATGCCTTGTCTCGGTTAAGAGGGTTGCCATTCGTCTGCTATTTTCAGATTCCTTCCTGTGAGGTTAATCGACAAATTCGCTTTGCGCTCGATCGCGTTGATCACTGCATTACCGTTTCTCACCAAACTAAGCAGAGTTGGGTAGACTATGGTTTGCCTGACTCAAAAATTGAGGTGGTTCACAATGGCACTGATACTCACAAGTTCAGACCTGCTCAAGATTTCTTAGCCACCCGCAAGCAGTGGGAGATTTCTGAACGTGCAAAAGTTGTTTCCTATGTGGGTCGAATTGACGAGGATAAAGGACTTGAATATCTCATTAAAGCGATCGCACTTTTAGCCATTCAAGAGCCAAATATTAAGCTGATAATTGCTGGAAGACCCGTCGTTCATTTCAACGTTTTGAAGGGCGAAGAATGCGAAGAGGAAGGCATGGGATATCAGCGATCGCTAGAGCAGTTAGCAAAAGATTTAGGCATCGCCGATCGAGTTCAATTTGTAGGTTACTTATCAAATCCGGCTGCTCTCTACCAAACTAGTGATATCAGCGTCTTACCTAGTGTCTGGTCAGAACCGTTTGGGCGATCGATCATCGAATCTCTAGCTTGTGGAACGCCCGTTGTTGCTAGTAATATCGGGGGAATTCCTGAAATTTTGACGGGGGAGTTTGCAGCTAACCTAGTGACCGCTGGAGATGAAAAAGCCTTAGCCAAGCGAATTTCTGAGGTAATTTATTGGCGAGAAACTGATCCTGAATTTGGGCAGCGATGCTCTGATCATGTGGCTAAAAAATTCAGTTTAGAAAGCATGATTAGTGGAGTAGAAAGAGCGTTGCTAAACGTTGCACAAACCTAACTACCTTCCCCTACCACAATGAACACTCCTCGAATCTTTTCGGTTATTGAAGGCTACATCGGGCATCGCACTTATGGGCAACTGATGCAAAATTATTTTAGCCACTCCGACGGCTGCAACATTGACTTTTATTGGCACGATCAAGACCGAGAATTGCATAGCAAACTTTTGCGTCGCCTCTTAAGTTATCAATCATCTAATCACTGGGTTCGTAAACAAAATTTTGACCTTTTTCTATTTCGGGTTCAACTTGCTCTTGCCTATTTGTCAAGACGAGTTCTGCTTAGAAACTTGGGCAAAGCCGACTATTCTGCGCTGCATTTTCACACGCAGCCGCTTGCCTATTTATGTCTAGATTTAATGCGAGAAATGCCTACGGTGATCAGCCTCGATCGCACTGCCGCTCAAGCTTCGAGAGAATACACGAAACCTAACTTACGATGGACGTTTTCGCCCAATCTTCGCCTTGATAAAAAAGTTTTTGAAGCCGCAAAAAACATTGTGACTTTCTCTGAATCTGCGCGACGATCTGTGATCGACGATTATGGAATTACACCCGAAAAAGTTACTGTCATTTATCCGGGTGTTGACCTTAAAAAAATTCCGCTTGCTGCTTCTACAACAAAATCTAAACCTTACAAAATTCTATTTGTGGGCGGTGATTTTGAGCGCAAAGGTGGACATGACTTGGTGAAGGTCTTTCTCGAAAAGTTTGTCGATCGAGCCGAATTGCACCTCGTTACGCAAACACCCATTCAAGTCGAACACCCGAATATTTACCTCTACAAAAACATCAAAGCTTACACGCCAGAATGGTTGCAGTTATATCACCAGGCTGATGTGTTTGCGATGCCCACTTATGCCGAGCCGTTTGGCTGGGTATTTCTTGAAGCAATGGCAGCGGGGTTGCCAATCATTGCTACTCACATCACCGCGATCCCTGAAATGGTCACACACGGCGAAAACGGTTTCTTGATTGAACCGGGCGATCGCACTGCCCTAGCGCAAAGCATTGAGCACTTAGTTAACAGCCCTGAATTGGGGCAAAAGATGGGGCAGCAAGGACGGCAATTAGTCGAGCAAAAATTCAACGCCCAAACGCATTTTGAGAAGCTAGAAAACCTGCTAAAAGGAGCAATTGCCCTACCCTATGCAATGCAGTTTCAAACGTATCCGATGCGCGATGCGCTTTGAAATCGTAAAAGCTTTCTGACCTTTCATCTAGTGAGCCAATGAAAACGTTATTTACGTGTCATTATCCCTTTGACATCAATGCGGGTGCGGCTGGCGTAACCTGGCGGCTCGGTCAAGAATATCAAAAGTTAGGACACGACGTTCACTATTATTCGATCGACGATATGCCAGAACGACTTCACAAACTGGCAAGATTTTCGGCATTTCCAATTTTTGTCGCTCGTCAGATTTCTCAACTGTTAGACCAAAATGCGGTTGATGTCGTCGATGCCTCGACCGGAGATGCCTGGATGTGGGCAACTCTATTGAGCAAGTTTCGCAAACGTCGTCCTCTCTTAGTCGCGCGGTGTCACGGCTTAGAACACATCGAACACCTGGAATATTTGGAAGAAGCGCGACGAGGCAATCTGCGTCTGAGTTGGAAATATCCGCTCTATCGTGGCAGCATTCGTCTCTGGGAAGCGGCTGCATCAATGCGCTATGCCGATGTCGTTTTGTTGCTCAATCAGCGCGATCGTCAATATGTGATCGATCATTTAGGCATTCATCCCGATCGTGTTCACATCGTTCCCAATGGCATTCCTGACCATTATCTCAATCTGCCATTTGAGCCAACTCCCGCCCAAGGTGAACCGTTACGGATTGCCCTGGTCAGCAGCTACATTGTTCGCAAAGGCATTCAATATGGCAC